>JAKAAS010000230.1 GCA_021802225.1 Bacillota bacterium | reverse complement strand
ATCATACAAGTTCACGAGCCCTTGCCACCGCCCGGTTGTCTTGGCAAGCGCGTGAGGGCTCCATGGATGGCACAGGCCTTTCGGGACGACCGGCTTCTATGGCAATGAATTCGTGATTGCTCACATACTTTTCACTCATCGTCAGAGTGGGACGTGTCAAGTTGATGGGAGCAATTGTCGTGGTTAAGATGTTTAGCCCAAGAGGCGGAGCCAGGTCCACCTCTTGGGCTTCCAATGCCCCCGTTAACCGGCTATTCGTTAACGCGGGATTATTGATCTTGGGGAAACTTGAGCTCCGGGGCTCTCCCGATTCCTAGTACCGGGGTAAATTGTCGATCATCCACCGCGTCCCCTGTTTCATGACGGTCAGGACTTGCCCCGGCGGTCGTGGGATGGGAAAACTCTGGACCCCCATCGCATACGCATACATCCAGACCCGAAACTGCAGTTCGTTCGCCGAAATCTCTCGGTAGATGGCGATTTCAAACGCCTGATGGGTAGGCTGGGGATTCGCGAAATACTGCAGCGCCTTATTTGTCTTGCCATGCACATCGGCTTGCGGTACGAATTGCTTGGCATGACTGGTCAACAATGTAAGGCCCGCTTTGCCGTTGTACGTCAACCAGTCATTGAGAAACTGGTCCGCAGCGCGCAAGGCAGGATAATAGGACGTCGTAATCTTGACAGCTTCGCCAGCCGACCCCGCCGTCTGTCCGGCCACACGGGATGTTTTGGATGTCTGATGCGCGACAACCCGAGCGCTGGTGTGTGTGGATTGTGCCTGCAGGGCTGTGGTCGCCGGGGTTCCGCACCCCGCCAGGGCCGCCGCTGCTGCCAGTACAATTGCACCATGCGCAGCCCACTTTGTCATCGGTTTTCTCTTCCTTTCACCGTTCTCGCTTCTGACAACGACCGTTCGAGCATCCGGTTACCGCGGAGACACCTCTCCGGTGCATATTGTGGGGTAATCATCGAAGCATGCCGAGGTTTTTCGCCGGCAGAGGTGCACGATTTGTGAACCAATCGTGCCGAACTATTACGGCGGCCTCGCCCCTAAGAGCTCCGCAAGCGGCTTTAGGGGACTGCTCTTAGGGCGCAGGACACATGCGGCGGTGGCAACCGGTTACAACAAGGCTTGGAGTTCTTGCAGCGTCCAGTGGCTTTGTCGCAATATCGAGTGCAGAGTCCCAGGAGCTAGCTCATGGTGCATAGGTACACTGGCCGTGCGCCCGTTGGCATGGCGGAGCTTTTGATGACTGCCCCGTTGGCTTGCCGTCACGCACCCGCTCGTCCTAATGCGGTGGCAACTTGCTGTCCAGACAGGATCGGCCTGGCGTGGACTCATGGTTGAGGAAGTTCGACCGTAACCGGAGCCAAAATCGGTGCCACGGGCAACTCCATCAGGTCCACATCCTCAAAGTACAATTCCAAGGCTTCCCGAAGATTGTCGAGGGCTGGTCCAGCGGTTCCCCTTGACTCGCCACTTCCACTTCTAAACAGCGAGCGACGTACCATTGCCCCTCGCGCGTGATAGCTGCCGTAAATCGTACTGGGTGGGTCATGGCTCGCGCTCCCTCCGTGTCTATACAGTATACCGCGATGTCACGATTCCTGAACCGGGGCTCATTTTGAAGGATCTGAGCTTTTTGGTTAGAACGACCGTTTGCTTAACGGTGCAAATAGTGGGTCGGAAAATAAAAAAACCCTGAAACGCTCAGGGCCTCAAAATTTATGGAGCTAACGGAGGGATTTGAACCCACGACCTACGGTTTACGAAACCGTTGCTCTACCAACTGAGCTACGTTAGCAATTCCTTGATCTATGATACACTTTTTGATGCACAAGTTCAAGAGTTTTAGGCGTTCACCGAGAGATAGCCGGGTTTCCTTTCCGTCTGCTGTGTGTACTCGAGGAGGCGCTTGGTGGTCTGCTCGGTAGCAATGCCCGTCACAGGAAGATGGACGACGGTCTGAAAGGTTTCCACGCTTTTCTTGACCTCAGGCGTATACACTCCGCTGAGAGCGCCCGAATAGATCCGTGCCAGCCGCAGCAGCCTTTGCAGCTCAACCACATCTTGCCCAATTTGTCCGGGATTTAAAGGCCGACGGATTTTCACCAAGGGGGTCACCCCTTCCACTGTCACCGGCGTGCCGATGCTGACTAAAGCATAGACTTGTTCCACGTCATGATTGTACATGCGGAAGCATCCGTGAGAGGCTACGGTCCCTACCGACCATGGCTTGTTTGTTCCGTGAATTCCGTAAATACCCCACGGTGCCGAGAAGCGGATCCAGCGGGTGCCAAATCCATCCCCCCAAATGGCTTTCTGGGTCACAACGAATTCACCGCGAGGGCTCGGAGTGCCTGGTTTGCCAACGGCCACAGGATACGCATGAAACAACTTGTGGTTGCGGTACAGGTACAATTTGTGCTGCACGACATTGATGATAATGCTTGTGGGCACTTTCGCGTGAACCGTGCGCATACCCCACACCAGGGTGCCGTACCCTGTCACCAAGGCCGCCCCGACCGCCACGAGCACCCACGCCCATCCCCGGCGCGCAGATAAATGGTTGGCGGTTTTCATCGCGCCTCAACCTCCCATGCCGCCCACAGGGTGAATGCCAGCCATAACGCGGCCATGACCTTAGCGGTGGGAAAATCCAGCAGCGCCCACATGCTGCGGGGTCCCAGCCAGTCTGTGAAAGTTCCCGCAGGCACAACAGCCACGAGCAGGGCAGGGATACCATGGACCGCAAGGCGAAAGCGGTCTGCACGCAATTTGATTCCCTGCCGGATATAGCCGGCGAAGCGGGTGGCCTCCGCCATCCCCAACACAATCACCGGCCACAGCACCATTTGCCACGACATCCACTCGGGGCGCTCGTCCAGAGGGAGGTCGCGGAATCCCCAAGTCAAAATTACGAGCCCGACAAGCATCAGCACCGACGACAGCACCATCGTCATTCTCTTCACCATAGCAGTCCACCTCACCTCACTGTATGTCCCAAGCAACCGGTTCATTCCGGACATATGCGTGTGAGCCGTGACATACAATAACGGTGGCAAGCCAGAATACATCAGCTTTCGCTAGGGGGAACTGCATTGCGTCCTTTAAGTCTGCTGACACTGATTGGCGGGGCGGTCCTGTCGCTGCCCACGATATTTTGGGCCATGGGGATCGACCCATCGCTGATTGCCGTGCTCCATGCCGCGGCCGCGGTGCTCTGCGCGCGACTGCTTTATGTTGTGGCCCGCCACCCCGGGTCCTCTTGGGGAGATGCCGCCTGGGTGGGCGGCTATGCGGGGATTATCGGCGCCACCATGACTCAGTTGCTGTTGCACATGGGTTGGGCCGCACCGCTCAATGTGGCTTTTGGCAACTATGGCGCGTTAGGCGCCGCCATGTTTCGGCTTGACATGCTGTCCGCCTGGTGGCCGTATGTGATGATTTTATGGGGGGGAGCCGTTTACGGCCTCCTGGGAGTGGGGCTGGCGGCATGGGCAAGGTCACGGCGTGGGACTCTTGCGGCCTGATATCAGCTCTCAGGATTTTGACCGTAATGGCGGAACTGCTCGCGGACGGCAGCGATTTCTTCCGGACTCAGAATGCGGGGCGATCCCAAAAGGCGCGCCCGGTAATACAATTGAGCCAGCCATTCCCCATCCCGGGCAATTTGGTAAGCATCCGCCAGAGTCGCGGCTGCAGCCAGCAGCCCATGATTGCGGAGCAGGACGACATGGTGGTCAGGAGCTAGCGCCGCCACAGCATTGCGTGCCAATTCTACGGACCCGTAGGTTGCGTACTCGGCGCAGGCAATGGAATACTGCCAGGGGGCCAGCTGGTAGTGAACAGGCAACACGGGCTCACCGCACGCGGCGAATACCGTGGCATATTCCGAGTGGGTGTGGACAATGGCTTGCACGTCCGGCCGGGCGCTGTAAAGGGCCCGGTGCAGAGGCAATTCCGAAGAAGGGCGGGCCGTGCCCGCTACCCACTTCCCCGTCGCGAGGTCGACTGCAGCCAAGTCCTCTTCGCCCACTTCGTCAAAGGGTACTCCGGAGGGCGTAATCCACACGGTATCTCCCACGCGCACGCTCATATTGCCCGACGTTCCAAAGGCCAAATGATCAGGTGTCATGCGCCGTGAGAAATCAACGAGTGCGCTTTTGGGCATTGATGAGTCCCTGCCTTTCAAAAAATATGTCAAGCCGTCCAACTCCAGCGCATTCCTGCTTTTCAGGGAGATTTCTCCACCGGAGCAGGCCAAGCGGTCCGCCGCATTTCGGGGCAAGGCCTGGCGATGTGCCGTTCGCGCTAATATTATAGCCTGTTTGTCTACATGAGCGCTGTCAATTAGTGGAGGTCCGAATTTTTGTTTGTACCTGTTTTAGATAAAAAAATCCGCATGGCATAAGCCGTGCGAAAAAATTACAACAAACTTTTTAAGCGCAAATGGAGCGGAAGACGGGATTCGAACCCGCGACCTTCGGCTTGGGAAGCCGACATTCTACCAACTGAACTACTTCCGCGTCATTTGTTAGGATACCACATTCGGCCCCAAACTGCAAGCAGAAACGTGCCTAGAACAGCTCCCGGACCGCGATGGTATTCACGCGCTCCCGTCCTACCGAAACGAGGACCAAGGGGACATTGACGAGCTCTGTAATCCGCTCCA
>JAKAAS010000229.1 GCA_021802225.1 Bacillota bacterium | reverse complement strand
GAGGAGATTTGCTGAAGGACTGCTCGATGTGATTGGGGACTACGGCTTCCTGCGGCCTACAGATTTTCAGCGCTCGCGTGAGGATGTTTACGTATCCGCATCCCAGATCCGGCGGTTTGACCTGCGCGCAGGCGACAAAGTGTCAGGCCAGGCGCGGCCCCCGAAAGACGGCGAGAGGTATTTTGCCTTGCTGCGGGTAGAGGCAGTGAACGGCATGTCTCCTGAAAAAGCGTCTGAGCGGCCGGATTTCAACGGACTGACCCCTATCTTCCCCCAGTCGCGCTTTTATCTCGAAACCAGCCGGGAAGAACTGGCTACGCGGCTGGTCGACATCATCTCTCCTATTGGCCGGGGCCAGCGCGGACTCATTGTGGCGCCGCCTAAAGCCGGAAAAACTGTTCTGCTGAAGAAATTGGCCAATGCCATCGCGCTCAATAATCCTGAAACCCACCTGATGGTGCTCCTCATTGATGAGCGCCCGGAGGAAGTGACGGACATGCAGCGCTCGGTGCGGGCCGAAGTGGCCAGCTCAACGTTCGACGAGCCGCCCGAAGACCATATCCGCGTCGCGGAAATGGTGCTGGAGCGCGCCAAGCGCATTGTCGAAATGGGACGGGATGTCGTGATATTTCTCGACTCCATCACCCGGCTGGCGCGAGCCTATAACCTGACGATCCCCGCTTCTGGACGCACCTTGTCGGGGGGCATGGACCCAGCCGCCCTGCACAAGCCGAAGCGATTTTTCGGTGCCGCGCGCAAAGTGGAGGAAGGCGGCAGCCTGACCATTCTGGCCACGGCCCTGGTGGATACCGGGTCGCGGATGGATGACGTCATTTATGAGGAGTTCAAGGGGACAGGCAACATGGAACTCCATCTTGACCGCAAGCTTGCCGAGAGGCGCACCTTCCCGGCCGTTGACATCAAGCGATCCGGCACCCGCCGCGAAGACTTGCTGCTGACCCCGGAGGAACTGGAAGTGGTGTGGATGGTGCGCAAGGCCACCCATAACTTGAAAGACATCGAAGCGACCGAACTCCTCTTGCAAAACCTGCGGCGCACCAAATCCAATGCCGAATTCTTCCGGATGTTTGCCGCAACCCAAGGCGGGGGGTCCAACTAGCATGGAGCCTGCAGCGGAGAACAAGCCGGTCATTTTGCTGGTCGATGATGAGGATCATATCCGCGAGCTGTGCCGGCTGTATCTGCAGAGCGCTGAGTTTGAGATTGTTGAGGCGGCCGACGGGCTGAGCGCCCTCAAGAAACTGGAGCAGAAAGCTGTGGACTTGGTGGTCCTCGATATTATGCTGCCAGGGATTGACGGCTTTGGTGTGCTGAAAGCCATCCGGGAGCGCCAGGTATGGCTCCCGGTGGTGATGCTGACCGCGGTGGGGGATGAGGAGGACCGCATCGCCGGACTCGAGCAGGGCGCGGACGATTACCTTATCAAGCCGTTCAGCCCCAAGGAGCTGGTAGCCCGGGTCCGGGCCGTGTTGCGGCGCACTCAGGCCCCGCAGACGCTGGAAGAGATGGAAATCCTGCGATTTCCCGGACTTATGCTCGATGCGCAGCAGCGTCTGGCGACTGCCGGCGGGGAAGTGCTGACGCTGACTCCCAGGGAATTCGACCTGCTGTGGTTTTTGGCGCAGCACCCCCAACAGGTGTTCAGCCGCACCCAGCTCCTGGACAGGGTCTGGGGTTTTGACTTTGAGGGGGATGGGCGCACGGTGGATGTGCACATCACCCGTCTGCGGCAAAAGCTGATGAAGGCCGCCTCCGACTATCAGTATGTGGAAACCGTATGGGGTCAGGGATACCGTTTCAAACCCCACGAACGGGCTGAATAGGTGCTGGCGCGGTGGAGGTCCAAATTAGGCCAGAGCCTGTCGTCACGCCTCGTATTCAGCCACGTGGCCGTCACCATCATGGTGCTGGCCATTGCTCTGGGAATTTCCAATATTACCTTCCGCAATTATCTGGTGAGCTCGCAGGTGAAGGACCTGGCGCAGCGCGGCCAAACGATTTCCCGGGTAATGCAGGGGTACTTTTCGGCGACACTGTATGCGCCGGAAACGGCTTACCTGGTGAATGTGCTGCAGGGAACGCTCAATGACCGGGTATTCGTGTTGAACAATACGGGCCAGATCCTGTTCGAGACAGGCAACAACCGCCTGCCGGCTGCGCCCTGGTCGCGGTCCGTGCTGGTCCGGGTGCTTGAGCAGGGACAGCAGTTTCAAGGCGTGCTGGAGGGGCCCGGGCATGTGTCCGAGGCGACCGCGGGGGTGCCCGTAGTCGTTCATGGCCAGATTTACGGCGCGGTATTTCTGGAGGCCCCTTTGAGCTACTCCAACAACACGGCGCGGTCCCTGACCGGTCTTCTGCTGCTGGGCGAACTGGCGGCGATTATGATGGCGGCAGTGTTAGCCTACGGTTTTTCGAAGCGGCTGGCGCAGCCGCTTCTCGCCCTGCGCGAGTCGGTGTCCCAGATGGGCTGGGAAAACAGCCAGGATGTTCACGCCAAAGAGGAAGGCCCTCAGGAGGTCCAAGAACTGGCGCAGGAATTCAACCGCATGGCGGACCGGATTACCCTGCAAATGTACCAGCTGCGCAAGGAAGCGGAAGTGCGCGACACCCTGCTGGCTCATGTGGCGCATGACCTGCGCACCCCTTTAACCTCAATCCGGGGCTTTCTGGAGGCTATCCGCGACGGCATGGTGGAAGGACCGGGACTGGACCGGGCGGTCGAGGTGGCGTGGGACGAAACCCTCCGCCTGAAAAGGCTGGTCGACCGGCTGCTGGCAGCTACCCGCATTCAGAGCGGGGTCGGGGAGCAGAGCCCCGTGCGGGTATCTGTCTGGATCAAGACCACCCTGGAACGGGTGTCGCCCTTGGCTGCCGAAACCCATCACCCTCTGATTTGGCGGCAGCGCGATGATGCCGAGATTATGGCGGTGGAGGATTACTTGGTGGAAGCGTTGATCAATGTCATCGACAATGCTGCCAAATGGGCGCCGGCCCATACCCCTATTACGATTGACTCCGTGCTGAGCGGGGACCAGGCGTCCATTGTGGTGGCTGTTAAAGATGAGGGGCCGGGAATTCCGGAGGATATGCTGGGGCACATCTTCGAGCGCTTTGTGACCGGTGACAAGGCGCGCCAGGGATCAAGCGGACTCGGGCTTTCCATCGTCCATGAAGTGATGCAGCAGCATCACGGGACGGTGACGGCCGAAAACGACCCCGAAGGCGGGACCATCATCAAGATGACTTTGCCGACGCGAAACCCGCAAGCGGCCCAGCAATAAGTGAGATTGGCCGCGATGCGCGCCCAAGTCAAATTTTAGCGGTGCCTTCGAGTCGGCGACAAACAGCACCGGTGCCCGCACCACATCCGGCAGCGTCAGGGCCGCTTGTTGGAAGACCATGGCCATCCACGTAGCATCACTGGTGTTCCCGTCCATCGCATGCGACAAGATCTTTACCCATGCGGCGCACTCCATCGCTGCAAGAACTTACTGGGCGGCTCTATACTGCAGGCCGGTGCGAGAACCGTAAAATCTTCTATATTGCTCGTCACCAAAACATCGACATCGTATTCTTTGGCCGCCAACATCACATGAGCATCTTTGGCGTCAAGATTTGCTACAGTGCGTTCGGAGAGCGCCGAGTCATCAGATGGCGAGGGCCATTGACTGGCCAGGTTTTGCAACGCCTGTTTTGCAGAGATATATGGCTACATGTTCAGCAATGGCAGGATATCCCGGAGTCCTACAGGCACAGATCTGTCTAATAACGTGCTTAAGGCATGGAGGAATTCCCACGCCTCCTGATATGTGTAAAAGCGACGATGTGCCCCTTTTCCTAATCCTCGTACAGTGGCAGAATGGATGAATTCCGCTAGCACAGCCTGCGAGATGACTGGATGAAATAAGGGAGCATTAGCAAGCAGAAGGCATTGCATATTCCCACCCTCTGGTTTCACTAACGCTCCACAAAACACGGTGGTGTCAAAGAGCACTCGCAACCGAGGCTCATCGCTCATAATCCTCGGGAGGATCTTCGTCAAACCGACGGTTAATTCTCTGCACGGTCTCTAACAGCCTTTGCGGAGCGTCGGGAGGAGCACTAAATTCGTTGGCGCGAATCCGCCAATTTCCCCGCGCACCCGCAGTTCGTATGGCATGGATTTGGCCATCTTCACACCAATGACGCACCGTGCGTTCCGATACGCGAAGCATCGTCGCCACTTCGTGGGTCGTGAGCCACTCTGTGGTTGGTTGCACCACGGAGATTTCCACCGCTTGTCCCGATGCCGATAAACTCTCCAACTTGCTAATCAGGTTCCGCAGCATGGGATAATCTTCAGATAAGTGTTGCTCTTCGAGGCGCAATGCGGAGACTTCTTCTGGTTCCAAAATCACCATGGATATCCTCCTCTCCACCATCATCATATTCCCTCTCCGTTATTTCCGCAATGGCCGATTTTGCCGATCATAGTATGTGTATACCGTGAAGAGTTCAAACCTGTGTGCTCTGCTGGATTCAAACGCAACCGCATCGGTCCAAAGAGTTTGGTGGCTAATTAGGAAGGTCTTCCGCCCACACCACGCGGATTTCCCACGGTATAAAAGGCAAACCATGGCGATATTCCTTCCGTTGTCGTGGTCTTGTGGGCCAATCTCTTGCGGCCCCGTTATG
>JAKAAS010000228.1 GCA_021802225.1 Bacillota bacterium | reverse complement strand
AGGGGTTGGACCTCGGAACGTGAGCGTAGCGCACGCTCGTGGGTTATTAACCACCTGCACAGAGCCTCGGGAATCGTAATGTTGCGCCAACGCTGCCACGTCGTGTGCAGACAGTCCCATCCGATACTCAGATTCGACTTCGTCAGCATTCGTTACAACCATGACAGTATGTCCAAGACGGGCTAAGGCGTGGGTGAGCCGATAGTTGAAGCCGCTCACCCCTCCTTGAATGGGAAGATGTTTACCGATCACGCAGATTCTCACGGTTCGCCGGTTCTCCTTTATTCGGATTGGGCCAACAGGCCATTGGCGGCACAATGTCGCAACCCGGTCATATCTGCCTCTGCAGGACATAATTCCGAGCTGCGGATTGAACCGTTACAGTTCCGGAGAATTGTAAAGGCGTGCTCACTAATTTCATAAAAATCCATGGAGGCCCGAACGGGATTTCTGCTGCTCTGAAAAATGGGAAAACGAGAGTAAGGCACACCCCCCTTAAGACCCCCCAGATCCCGTGAAAGCGGGCGGCCGACTGCCTCTCCCGCTGCGGCTTAGGCCGTGTCGGTTCCCGGTTCCGGGGGGTGCTGCACGGTCACCCGATAGCCGAGGCGCTCCAACCGGCGGATGGCCCGTTGCAGAATCTGGCTCCGATCGCGGGCATCATGGTAGGCCGGGTGGAAAACACCCACCGTCTACTCCTTGTCATTAAACCTCGTCAGCAACAACTGAGTGCTCCACTTCCGTACGAAAGGTGCTGTCATCAAAGAGGTGCCGTGAAACACCAAGGGTCCACCATCAAATCTCCCACCGCATCAAAGATGAAAGGGCTGAGGGCGGGACTCTCAATGAGCCCCGCCCTCAGCGGATTAACGGTGTTGCGACCACAATTCTATTCGCTTTTAACGGCATGGCCGCCAAACTCATTACGCAAAGCAGCAATCACTTTGGCGCCATAGGATTCGTCCTGTCGCGACGCAAAGCGGGCAAATAACGAAGCAGTGATCACGGGAGCGGGGACACTTTCGTTGATGGCTTCCTGAATGGTCCAGCGGCCCTCCCCGGAATCATCGATGTAGCCCCGGATATTGTTGAGCCCGGGATTTTTCGCATAAGCCTCTTCCAAGAGTTCCAACAGCCAGGACCGCACAACGCTTCCGTGATTCCATAGGGCGGTAATGGCGGGGAGATCCAGGGGGAACTGGCTTTCCTTGAGAATTTCGAACCCTTCGGCATAGGCTTGGAGCAACCCGTATTCAATCCCATTGTGGACCATTTTGACGAAGTGGCCGGATCCCACGGTCCCTGTGTGCAGATATCCATCTACCGGGGCCAGGGTTTTGAAGATCGGCTCGCAATACTGGACGGACTCATCAGACCCGCCAACCATCAGACAGTACCCGTTGGCCAAGCCCCATACGCCGCCGCTGGTGCCCGCGTCGATGAATTTGATTCCCTGAGCATGTGCAAGTTTGGCGCGGCGCATAGAATCTCGGAAATTTGAGTTGCCTCCGTCAATAATAATGTCCCCGGCGGAAAGCAAGTTGAGAAGAGTTTGCAAAGTCTGTTCGGTCGCATCGCCTGAAGGGACCATCATCCACACCACTCGCCGTGCCTGTAGTTTGCCGACTAATTCAGAGATTGAGTAAGCGCCTTGGGCGCCAATGCTCTCAATCTCTATGACGGCTTCAGGGCTGCGGTTATACGCTACAACCGAATGTCCGTCGTTCATCAGGCGTTTGACCATATTGGCGCCCATGCGTCCGAGACCTATCATCCCAATTTTCATAGTTATCCCCCTCACTTTACTGCGATTGTTTGAAAAGAGTGTTCCAGTGCAGACAAACCCTCTGCAGAGTTTTCGTCAATGACGATGCGCAAAACGCGGCGCTTATGACTCTTTAATGCTTGAAAATCGCCAATCGCCTGGGCCTTGATGAGCGTGAGGAAGTTGTAGGGCTCGCCAGGAATGGGAACATCGGGACCTTTGTCCGTCACAATTTGAATAAACAGTCCGTGATCGTTGCCGCCTTTGTGCAGTTGTCCCGTGCTGTGCAAGAAGCGCGGTCCGAATCCTAGCGTTGTGGGAGCTTTAAAGGTCTCCCCCATTTCCTTGCGCATTCTCTGCAACTGATCCCACGACTGCGCATTGGGATTCACATAGGCCATGATGGCAATGTAGTCTCCTGTTTTGAATGTGGCAAGGAGAGAATTGAGGCTGTCTGCCACCGTCTTGCCCGGCGCCAGTGGGAAATGGGCTGCCGACCAATGCATGAGACCTTGTGAACCCGCTTCCGGTTCTTTCGGCAGGGCCTTGGCTTTTTTGAATTCCGCTAGGACGCGGTTGGTGTTGTCCTTGCTCTCCTGTACATTGGGTTGGTCAAAGGCGTCAATGCCCAAGACCGCCCCAGCAATGGCTGTGGCAAATTCCCACCGGAAAAGTTCCCCGCCTAAAGACAGCCGTTCCGGCATGGGAATGATCACAACCGGATGACCGTGTTTCCGTAATTCGCGGATTTTCTCCGCCAATTGCGGATCCGGATCACTGTCGAGCTGGTAACTGATAAATAACCGGTCCGCCGAATAATCGGCAGCGGGGAGCCATGGCTCATGCGCGATCGGTACGAGCCCCGTCCCTTCTTTGCCCGTCGACTCGGCCAAAAGCTGTTCAATCCAATCAGAGAGGTGTCCTAATGCCTGCGGCATCAAGAGCGTCATTTTGTCACGGCCCTGCACAGCAAAGGACCCCATGAGGGCTCCCAGCAACGCCCCGGGATTATTTATGACCGACGATTCGTGGCAAAACTGCTGCATTTGTTCAACGTTTAAGAGGAAATCATCTACTGCCAGGCCCGAAAGGGCTGCGGGAACCATCCCAAACCAGGAGAGTGCGGAGTACCGCCCACCAATATCTGCTGGGTTTTCAAACGTCTTCCGAAAATGGTATTTCGCCGCCTCTTCAACGAGTGTCGTGCCGGGATCGGTGATGGCGATGAAATGTTCGCCGGGCTTGTCGCTAATCTGACTCACCACTTCCCAGAAATAGTGGAAGTATTCCTGAGGCTCCAGAGTTGTCCCCGACTTGCTGGCCACAATAAACAATGTCGTGGCTACCGGCAAACTGTCCCGTAAAAAGACTATTCCATCGGGATTGGTTGAATCGAGGACATGCAGGCGCAGGTACGGGGCAGGAGCCGGAAACGCATGGAGCAATACATCGGAGATCAAGCTGCTTCCGCCCATTCCTAGAACCACAACATCTGTATAGCCGTCATTAATGACTTGCTGAGTGAAGGCTTTCAGGTTGGGAATGTCTTTGGTGACCGCATCCGGCACGCTCAGCCACCCCAAGGCCTTGCGGATGATAGCCTGGTGTTCTGAATCTTTTTTCCAAAACGCCGTGTCATGATTCCATACCCGTTCTACCGCTGATTGTTCAGTCAGATTTTCCACAGTTTTGTCCGCTATGGAATGGAGGATGGGTTCGTTCCAGTCTAGGAAATCTGCTTTTGTGGCCATCTCTCCCCGTTTTGCGCGCAGGCCGCGAAATAATGTGACAAAGGACTGAGAGAAGCTCTCGACCCCTTCACGCAAGAGCTGGGCGGTCACGTCGGACATCATGATACCATGCGACGCGAGATCTTGGAGTGTTTGGCGCGCCTGATCCATATTCTTGTCCACCGTCCTTGCGGGGCTCACATGATCCAGCACGGCGGAAACAGTCTGCGGGGGCAGCGTATTGATGGTATCCGGACCAATAAGAGTGTCGACGTAAAGCAGATCGGGATACGCCGGATTTTTGGTGCTGGTCGAAGCCCACAGCGGGCGTTGAACCATCGCGTTATGGGCCTTCAGAGCATCAAACCGGGGAGATATAAATTGCTTCAGAAACAACTCGTAGGCCAGTTTGGCGTTCGCCACGGCGGCTTTGCCGGCAAGGTCCGAAGGCGCCCCTTTGTCCTTGATAAGCCGGTCGACCAGGGTGTCCAGCCGGCTCACGAAGAAACTGGCTACCGATGCCACTTTCGCAATCGGCTCTCCGTGCGCTACTCGGGTTTCCAGAGCGGAAATATAGGCTTCCATCACCTGTTCATAGGCTTCCAAGCTGAAAATTAACGTGACATTGATATTGATTCCCTCAGACAGCAATTGGTAGATTGCCGGGATGCCTTCAGGAGTGGCGGGCACCTTAATCAGGACATTGGGACGGCCGAGAGTGTGGAAAAGGCGCCGGGCCTCCGTGATCGTCTTGTCGGTTTCTGCGGCCAAAGTGGGTGGAACCTCTATGCTGATATACCCATCGCGACCATCAGTCCGGTCATATATCGGACGAAGCACATCGGCGCCGCGTGCAATGTCTTCCAGCACCAGATCGTCGTAAACTTGCTCGAGCGATTTGTGTTCGGCAAATAGCCGGATAAGGGCTGGATCATAGGCCTTGGAGCCGTTTATGGCCTTCTCAAAAATCGTGGGGTTGGAGGTTACACCGGAGATTCCCTTTTCGACCAAACCCAGAAGTTCTCCCGATTCCAGCAGATCACGGCTGATATTGTCTAGCCATACACTTTGGCCAAAGGTGTTCAATTTATTAATGGCGGTTCCCATCGCGTTATGCCTCCTTGTCTTTTTAGGCAGTTAGTGGTTCAGCATCTTATGCGCTACATCGGTGATGTGCTTGGCGGTAATCCAAAATGCGGCATGAGATCCTCAATTTTG
>JAKAAS010000227.1 GCA_021802225.1 Bacillota bacterium | reverse complement strand
GAGAGCGGGCCCCGCCACTGCCGCCGAGTGTGCGCCATTTGTAAATGGAAGCCCCTCCGCATGTAGCCGGCATCTACGCGCATTGGACAAATCCGGATGTGTTGAAGCGCTGGTCCCAATGGTCGGGAACGTCCTTGGAAGTATATTGTAGCGTTGGAGAATACTTTGTCCAATGAGGATAATAATCGTGTCGTTCGTGGAGTTGGGGACGCCTTAATTCAGCAGGCACGCATTGTTGAGGATACCTTTTTACAACAACGGGCCTCCCTGAATCTTGAAACGCGCCAAGCCGGTCAGTTTGTCCACGGGCTCTTTTGGGCCTCGACTGAAGAGGCAAACGAGTTGCGGGCGGCCATAGAGAATCTTATGCGACCCTTGTGGCAGAGGGACCTGGCTGAACGACTATCGAATGCCTTGCGGATCTCTGCGACATGGAGCGCTGTTCCGTGGATAGTTGGCGCTGTAAAGGAGAAATGTCGTGAGGGATAGAGAATCTTCGACTATGCCGACACTATGGAAAAATTACAACGCCTGGTTGCTACTCGGTGGGCAATGGGTGTCTCAGATGGGTAATGCCTTCTTTACGATCGCAGCATTCTGGTATGTATTAGCGGATACACACTCCCGCCTGGCCTTAGGGTTTGTCGGAGCGGCAGCGGCGGTGGGAGGCATTTTTAGTATTGTTACGGGGGTTTGGGTAGACCGGTGGGATCGCCGACGGACAATGATTGGAACAGATAGTGCACGGTTTGTACTCATGACGGGAGCTTATCTATCTTTAGTGTTATTGCGTCATCTACCACTAGGGGTCCTTCTGGGTATAGTCGTCGGAGTAAATTTGGGTGGAGCCTTGTTTAGCCCGGCACAATTTGCGCTGGTCCCCGACGTTGTTTCTCAAGAAGATTTGGGTACCGTGAATGGCATTGACCAAAGCGCCAGTTCTGTGGCCCAGTGGATTGGATATAGTCTGGGCGGATTTATTATGGGCATTGTCGGTGTCGTGGGCCTCGTTGGATCTGATGCCGTCACTTTTTTGATCTCCGCCGCTACTCTTTTGGGCTTACGCGTGCCTAGAAAAAAACACGCGCGTCTTCAGAATAATGGATTACGGTCGGTATGGAGTCAGATCGTGGCAGGCCAACGAGTGATTTGGTCCCATAATTTTTTGAAACGAGCGATGCCGACGGCGCTTGTGGTGAATTTCGCAATGATGACGCTGACGGTGTTGGACGTAGCATGGGCCCGGCAAGTGTTGCATGGCAATGCTACGGTCTACGGGTTGCTAGAAAGTGCGTTTTTAGTGGGCGCAGTAGCGGGGGGGCTCCTCTTTGGACGTATCCCTGCCACGTTTGTCTTGAAGTCCCGAATAATTTTGTGCTTGTCGCTAGCAGGAGTAGCATTGGTAGGATTTTCTTTGGTTCAGACTATCAGCATCTCGCTAGCATCGCTCGGAGTAGTTGGGATGGCCTTTGGCATTTTGAATGCTACCATGGCCACGATGATCCAACAACTTGTGTCGACGGAGCTTCTCGGGCGAATTGGAGGATCGATCATGGCTATAAGCGCGGTGTCGACACCGTTAGGGGCTGTCCTGGCGGGTTGGGCGGGCTCAAGGTGGCCTCTACCTGCGGTGTTTTGCACGGCTGGAATCTTGGTGGCGCTCATGGCACTGCCCTTTATATGGATTTCCCAAGATTTTAATATAATTCAACCTACTGTAGAAAGAACGATGGAGTAAGGGTCTAAGAAACGATGGCGAGTATAGCAACTGTGTGAAAGTGGGTAGCGTTGCGCACGAGATATATAGATCGTAGACCATATTGAATGAAGCATGAACCGGATATGAGCACCTGCAATATTTAGCGGAGCGGTGTTCTCTGGGGCCATCCCCTGAACTCCGTGGCCCGCCGAGTGTGGACCGATGTTGTGACGTATGCATTGGTGCTTGGCGAATCCGGAATGGGGCTTGCCGCACGAGCGGCACTATCGGTTGCTCGCGTGGGTGGGGACGGCGTACGGGCGATCAATCAACTGCATTCTGCAGCGTTGTCTTGCCAATTAGCGCAGGAACGGGTGGGGGCGCATAGTGAACGAGGCTTGCGGATGGCGGTCAATCGGGGGGCGTGTCAATGGCTCCTGGGTCAGAGTGCCGAAGTTCTTCGATTATGCCCGGCATGACGCTGCAGCGCACGGGTATGTGGAAATTGAAGCTTGGGCGGCCGTGATGGAGTCGGGGGATTTAGCTGCGGTGGAAGCGGCGCTGACACAGGCCGAGCGTGGGGATCGGGTGATGCCTGACCCCATGCTGTCGCGAGCGATTCAGCAAAATTGGGCGGTCTATGCCCGGCGGCACGCGGAGTGGGAAAGGCTGGGACCCTCTTGAACGTATTGCAAAACGAGGGCGTCTCAGAACCGTTACCACTGTCGTTTCTGACGGAACAGATCTATTGGTACACAGCGGGCAAGACTGGGCAGTGGGCACCGCTATACTGGAGCAGTCGGCGGTGAGTGTCGAGGTCGGGATTGAGGTGCAGAAATTTTGGGAAGCGGTCGCACACTTTTACCAGGCGCAGCGATTATCCCAAACATGCATCGGTTAACTCAGGTGACAGGGATCGGACCTTAAAAGCGCCCGCATGATACGGGCTAACGTGAGCTACAGCCTGCCCAAATCGCCGCATTTTCGCTTTTGTCCTCCCACCTGTCGCATCCAACCTGAGTTATCTAGGAATGTATGTTGCCCAATGTTGCATGAATGATTGAACACTCTTCCGATGTCATTCGGGGGGAGTAATGCTGTAACCGCACTTGTTGAGGATAGGGAGATAAGCCCCTGCTACAGTCTGTATTTTTTATTAGCCAGGAAAGGAGAAAACTACTAATGGGATCTTCATTGCGAGGAAGAATTATGGTTGCCCTAATGATCTGTGTGGTGGCTACAATGGGATACTTTGTTCTGCGTTTCTATCGGAACGCTTACCGATTGCAAATTTCATCAGCGCACGCACGCCAAGATGCTCGGAGACTAATAAGTCCGTTTCTAACAAGCAACGGCGGAGGGGATTTTAGCGTGCAGTGGGTCGATTTTGCCGGCAATCTGCACCGCGACTATGTATTGTCAGTGTTGGATGTCAATCGACGCGGACAATTACTGCGTAAATATGTCATTTACATAAATGGACAAAATGGCACGTCTCGGATATTCCAAGAATTGCAGATGCCTTGAAATTGAGGCTCGTTGTCTTTCGATGTGTGACTCGGGCTACTATTTGGAGCGCCGAATTTGATTGACTGCCCATACACGCGTCAGTATGTTTTGATTAGCTACCCAGTGAGCCCTGATGGCACCCTCAATAAATGTCTAGCGCGCATTATGAAGGGGGGGCTGGGTAGTCACGAGAAGTATATTTCATGGTCGATAGCACGGACAGTGACCTTTCTAGAAAAATGAGCTCGATAATAACATTCTGCCCTCATTGCTGTAGGATCTGCCGCATTCGTGCCCATGTTGTTCGCAAATGCATCGGTGCAAGCGCAGACAACAAGTACGACTAAAATTTCCAGCATGGTTTCCTCTGCGGCAAACGAAGCGTGGTTTAAGGAATATAATCCTTTTTCCGGACCGGTGGCTTGCAGCAAAAACATATCCGGGTCCCTTGCCCTTAGATGCGGAGTCCATTACAATGTAATCCATCTTAGGTAAGAGAGGTGAGCGGTCCGGTGATCAACACACGCGAAATCTTCCAAGCTGGTGGATCACCGGACGCGTTGCCGTAGGTTAGCGGTATTCCGTTCCCGTTTTTCACCAGCATCTTTACGCTGGTGTTTTTTTCGTCTGCCTGTTTGTAAGACGGAGGGGGAATGGAACGTGTTGTTTTTAAAAGCCGAGCACTTAGAAAAAAGTTTCGGGGCGCATACGGTTTTTTCAGATGTTTCGCTGTTGCTGCCTGCGGGGGAAAAAATTGGGCTGATTGGGGATAACGGCACTGGCAAAAGCACGCTGCTGAAAATACTAACTGGCCTCTTGCGTCCGGACGATGGAACGGTGTTTCGGGAGCGCTCTAGTTCGGTCGGATACCTGCCGCAAACCCTGGAAATCGAGGGCTCCGTTACCATTCAGGAATATTTGGAGAAGGCCCAAGGCACCTTATATGCCCTGGCGAAAAGACTGGAGGATCTGGCCGCCGACATGGCGCATCTTCAAGGTTACGCGCTGCAAGAGGCGGTCGCGACCTATGCGGCGCTGCACGAGCAATTTGAGCAAAGAGGCGGCTACAGCCAATCCTATCAAATGGCACAAATTCTCCAAGCATTGCAAGTCTCTGCCCTTGGGCGCGCGCGCCTTTTGTCCTCTTTGTCTGGAGGCGAGCGGACTCGGGTTGGATTGGCCGCGCTGCTGACCAGCAGGCCCGATGTGCTGCTGCTGGATGAGCCGACCAATCATTTGGACCCAGAGGCTGCCGTGTGGCTGGAGCACCGCCTTGCCTCCTATCATGGTGCCGCCTTATTCGTGTCGCATGACCGAGTTTTCTTGGAGAGGGTGGCGACGAGTATTTTCGCGTTTGAGGATGAACCGCCGCACCTGCAGCTCTATCCCGGAAATTATACCGCCTATCAACGGCAGCGCCGACAATGCTTGCGGCGGTGGGAGGACCGGTACCGCAGGGAAACTCTGGAAGAGCAGCGCCTGACTGCACGGCTCCAGCCGTCGGCTGTGAATCG
>JAKAAS010000226.1 GCA_021802225.1 Bacillota bacterium | reverse complement strand
GGCGCCATGCGGCCCGCGGCATCCGGCAGGACCACCCACACGGCGACTCCCATGGTCTCCGACACGTGGCGGACTACTGCCTCTACAACCTCGTCAATATTTTTCACGGCCGCAATGTGCCGGCTGAGGTCGTAGAGAGACATCATGACTGTCTCCCGGCGGCGGGCCTCTTGCGCCTGATGCTGCAGCGACGACGTCAGTCCCGCGGTGAGGGCCCCGACGATGAGAAACACGGCAAATGACAAGAGATAGCGCAAGTCGCTGACAGCATAACTGAAGATCGGGGGAACAAAGAAGAAATCAAACGCCATCACCCCTAAGACCGCGGCGTAGAAAGAGGTCCACCAACCCCACCGGACCGCGCTCCACAAGACCGGCAAAAGATAAAGGAGGGCGATGTTGACGGGTTCAAATAACTGACGCGGAAGCCACAGCAGCAAAGTGGTCAGCGCAACCAGTCCGGTCGTCCAGACATAGCCCGCCATCCCCCCATTTTTCCGAACGGAGCGCACATCGGCCCACGCTGTCCAATGCGGCCGCAGCACCCTCCACTTGGGCGTCTGGGACGTTGACGACGGCACAGAAAGACGCCGGCCAGATTTTCTCATGGAACCCACACCCTCCTGTTCCAACCCCACCGGCACGCCGCTGCGAGTCTTGGGCGCGGGCACCACTGTCAGGACACGGCGGCCACACGCCCTGGAATTCCCCGTCATTTTACCTGCTCCACCTGTCCGCTAACAACCCCGCCAGAGGGCCTGGTCCGGACAACGGCCACTGTTGCGCACGGGAGGTCATCCGCCCCCCTGGCGTGCCTGCCGCCAGGGAATAGGCGGCGCATGCGGGGTGGGAGCCGCCCGCACGACAAATACCGATAGAGCCGGCCGCGTCAAGATGGTCGGGGACAGATTGGGGCCCAGCCAGCGCTGGAGCCCACGGATCGGCGCGCCGCCCAATACGATCGTGTCGCATGCCTGCTCCACGGCAGTGCCGCAGATCACGTCGGAGATGGACCTTCCTGTTTTATGGAGAAATTCGGTGCGGGCCAGCCATGGCTGAAACAGTTCCCGTTCCATGCTTTCGCGCATCTGCTGGGCCACCTCCATTTCATAACTCATCGGCAACCGCGGGCCAGGAAATCGTCCGGTAAAGATTTCCGTCACATAGAGCATGACCGTGAACAGCCGGGAATCTTGCGCCATCCATGTCCGCACAGCCGCCGCCGCATGGTCGGCATGGCCTCGTGCATCCAGAGCCAACAACACCCGCTGCATGCTCCGCACACCTCCTTGTAATGGATATTCCCGTGCGGGAACCCTTCCATTTTGCATCAAGCGCCCTACGAATTGCAGGCGTGGTCTCTTTTGGCCCAGTCAGAAGAACGGGAAATCGCCGCTGCCCCAAATGGCGGCCCAAGCACACGCCCACAGCCATCCGGTGGTCAGCACCACAGTCGGAACCAGGTCCCCTGTATCTGCCAGCATATTGGCCATCCCTGCCAAAACCTCGCCCGCAAGACCGCCTGCGGCGGCACTTTTCCTTGCCTCCTAGCCCACGCCCCTGCGGGCATCTTCGCGGGAACGCCCCCCATCCGGCAGGGAAGTCCACCGCACTTTGTTCCATCGCCAGGATCCAGAGCCGTTCCCCCGTTTCCGCCACCATCGGGCTATATAACCATTCAAAGCAAGATTGGCCACAATTTCTGAACCCCGTCCTCCATCCCGCTGCGCGACAATATTCCAGTGCCGGCCTCCCGGTCCGCGAGTTGGCAGGGGACGTCTACCGACCCTAAACACCTAGAGATGGTCCCCACCAGCACCTGTTCGGGTTCGCCCCTGTCCTCCATATCCCACTGGGCAGTCACCTGCATCACGTCAGCAGCGGAAGCTGACAGGGCCGGAGACAGAGCCAAGACCGCAGATCTTGTTTGGGACGGCGCGTTCGCCCTCCACCGGTTCACCCCCTCGGCCGTCCGGCACAGACAATCGATCCTCCACGGGGGTTGCGCAAATCTCCCAGACCGGAACACCGGATGGGCTGGCTCCGCCAAGTGGCCAAAACACTGTCCACATCTCTTTGCGGCCGGACGGCCGATTCCCGCACCACCTCGCACAAACTCCAGCTTCTCCAGTACAGCGCTCATGGCAGGAGTTCCCTCCCAATAATCCCGAATGGGGGAAGGACCCGCTGCGACGCTGGTCCCTTCTTGCGGGTTAATGATGGCGGAGCTGGTCAAGGGCCACATTCAGCAGGACCACATTGATGCGGCGTTTCGGACCGAAGACGCCCAACTCCGGGCCAAGCACCTGCGACGTAACCAAGCGTCTCAAACTCGCCTGACTCAATCCCGTATATTTCGCCACACGGGGCACCTGGATAAGCGCACTCTGGACCGTAATATCCGGGTCGAGCCCTGAGCCGGAGCTCTCCACCAAACTGAGGGGAATCTGGGTGGCCTTCAGGCCGGGCGTTGTCTGGAGATAATGGCGGATGCGCTCTTTCACATTATTTATCAGGAGGGCGTTGGTCGGTCCATAGTTGCTGGGAGCGGAATTGAAAGCATTATACGGCTCCGGTTTGCCTGTCGCCGCCGACACCGTATCCGAGGGCCTTCCCCAAAAATACTGGAGGCGGTTTCCAAAGTACTGTCCGACGTGCCGTGCGGCGACGGGGTGCCCACCGAGCGCAACCACACTGCCGTTGGCCTGCCAGGGGAAAATCAATTGGCCCAGCCCCACCATCACCAAGGGGAATCCCAGCCCTAAGATCACCCAGAGCATCGCCGTGAGCAAGATGGCCCGTTTCAATGTCTGAATCACGTTCTGTCTCCTTTCTGCGGGCTTCAGGCCAGCCCGAACAACCCCAGCACATGGTCGATGCCCCAAATGCCGACAAAGGGGATAATCACCCCAAGGACTCCCCAGTTGAAGATGTTGCGGAGAAGCAGGCGGTCCGCTGACTGGGGACGGTACTTCACGCCCCGCACGGCAAAAGGGATGAGTGCGGGGATAATCAGGGCATTGAAAATCAGTGCAGACAAAATCGCGCCTTGCGGCGTCTTCAGTCCCATGATGTTGAGGGCGGACAGCCCGTGCAGAATAGGCACCGCAGCGAACATGGCGGGCACAATGGCAAAATACTTGGCGATATCGTTGGAAATGGAGAAAGTCGTCAGGGCCCCCCGGGTAATCAGCAGCTGCTTCCCTACTTCGACGACATCCAGAAGTTTGGTGGGATTCGAGTCGAGGTCGACCATATTGCCAGCCTCTTTGGCGGCCATCGTGCCCACCCCCATCGCCAGCCCCACATCAGCCTGAGCCAGAGCGGGCGCGTCATTGGTGCCGTCCCCCGTCATCGCCACCAATTTGCCCTCGGCTTGTTCCTTCTGGATGAGAGCGAGCTTCCCTTCTGGATTCACCTCGGCCAGCACGTCATCCACGCCCGCTTCCGCGGCGATCACCTCCGCGGTGATCCGGTTGTCGCCCGTCGCCATCACGGTGCGGATACCCATGGCCCGAAATTCTGCAAAGCGCTCCTTCAGTCCCGTCTTGACAATATCTTTCAAACGGATGACGCCAAGGGCCCTGCCGTCCACAGCGACCGCCAGGGGCGTTCCGCCGTCACGCGCCACCCGCTCCGCGTTATTGCGGAGTTCGGCAGGAGGGTTATCCACCATGCCGATGATGGCATCCACAGCCCCCTTGCGCAGGCGCCGCCCATCAGCCAGATCGATCCCGCTCATGCGGGTGTTGGCCGAGAAGGGAACAGCCTCGCCAAGTGGTTCTGCCATCTCCGCACGGTGCAGGATTCTCTGGGCAAGTTCCACCACCGAACGCCCTTCCGGTGTCGTGTCCGCGGTTGAGGCGATCCACGAGACCTCCGCCAGCTCCTCAGGCGACACTCCTGGCACGGGCAGAAACTCGGTGGCCATCCGGTTGCCGATGGTGATGGTTCCCGTCTTATCCAGAATCAGCGTGTCAATGTCCCCGCAGACCTCGACGGCGCGCCCGCTTTTTGCGACCACGTTGATCTTGGCGACACGGTTCATGCCAGCAATACCGATAGCCGACAGCAAGGCGCCAATGGTCGTGGGGATCAGGCACACCAACAGGGCAACCAGCGTTGTGGTATTGACGACATGGGGCCCGTAATAGTGGGCAATAGGCCCCAGCGTCACCACGACCATGACAAAGATGAGAGTCAGCACCCCCAATAGCGCCGACAGCGCGATCTCATTCGGAGTCTTCTGCCGTTCAGCCCCTTCCACCAAGGCAATCATGCGGTCCAAAAACGTCTGGCCCGGGTCGGCGGTAATCTCCACCACCAAGTGGTCAGACAAGAGCACTGTCCCTCCCGTGACACTGTCGCCGGGCGACTTAATGACGTAAGCCGACTCACCGGTAATAGCCGACTCGTCCATGGCGCCAACTCCTTCAGCCACCACGCCATCACCGGGCACGGTATCCCCCGCCTGGATCTGCACCCGCATGCCCCGGCGCAAATCCGCTCCTTCTACCCATTCCCACGACCCGCCGTCTTTCAGGGCCCGGGCCCGCGCGCCTGCACGGCTTTGCCGCAGTGAATCAGCTTGGGCCCGGCCCCGGGACTCGGCGTAGGCTTCGGCGAACGTGGCAAACAGCAGGGTCAGGATGAGGATGACGGTCACTAACCCGTCATACTCGCGGGAAGGTCCGGTCTTCGCCGCAGCGGTCAGCCACAAAGTGATAA
>JAKAAS010000225.1 GCA_021802225.1 Bacillota bacterium | reverse complement strand
GCGCGGGAGATGCTCAAAATGGGCCTGAGCCCGCAACAAATCGCGGAGGCGACCAAACTCTCACTGGAGCAAATTGCGATTTTGCAACAGGCCCTGCCGCAATAACAGCCACGCGACTATGCCCCCGTCCAAGAGGGCGGGGGTTTTTTGCGGGCTAATAGAAACGGGTACCCGGGATTTATGATTGATCCGTCTCATTCTGTCTTGAACAAACACCGCGACGCCTCGTGTTGATCTAAAGCCTTCCGCAGCCTAACGACAATCGTTCAATATCGGTTGATCGGAGGCAAGCACTACTGTACTAACGCTCCCCGTTTGTACCGTAAGACTCTGAGCGATTGGACACCTTGACCGGGCAAGTAGTACACTAAAAAAGCGGCCGAGCTGTACAGCATCGGGAGCCACTTGGTCTTAGTCATTCGGGCTCACAATGGCAAAATGCCAATGATCTTCCCACGTCCCGTTGATGAGCACATTCTTCTTGGACAGTCCCACCTTTTCGAGGACCCGAATGGAGGCGATGTTATGGGACATGACGCGGGCTTCAATGCAGTGTAATTTCAATGCCCGAAACGCATAGTCCAATACCAACCGAACCGCCGCTGTCGTGAATCCACGACCGTTGTGGGCATAATCGAGGAAGTACCCCAACCAACCCGATTGCAGCGAACCGCGGACGACTTTCGTCAAGGAGACCGTTCCTATCAACTCATCGGAATCCCGCAAAAAAACACCCTAAAAATACGCCTCGTCATGCTGTTGACGTTGTATACCAATCGAATCGAGCGCTGTTGGTAGTCCCGTGTGTAAAACTTGTCCTGTCGCGTCTCCATATAGGGCTCCACAAACGCACGATTTCTCACATTGAAGTCCCATTTTTTGGCGGAATCGGTTTCTTCGAAGAACCTTTCCCCGAATGTGCACGATTAACGCCCTGAAGTACTGAGCGAAGTCCGGATCCTCCACCGGGGTCTTGGGTACCGTCGGCCTTTATGGGAAATAATCGGGCAACATGGTTTGGGCTTGTGTGCCGCGTCCCCAGACAGGCCTGCCGCGTCAGGGAAGCTGACGCCATGTCAACCCGCCGTTGGTGGTCTGAAGCAAAGCATTGCCCGCCATAAGCATCCACCCGTCACGCCGGTTCAAAAAAGAGAGGGAATCCACGCCGGCTGGAATGTTCCAGGCGTAACGGGTCCACTGCTTCCCGCCATCAGATGTGTGCCATAAATCGCCGTTGGAACTGGGGCCATAGCTGTCCACCCACACATTGTGTCCGGCTTTGACTTCGGCCAAAACGGGAGACTGGCCGGCGGTGCCAGGAGGCATTTTGAGAGAAAAACCGAGAAGTCCCGACAGCGACCGGCTGGGACTCCATATAGCTCCCCCGTCGCGGGTCACCCAGTGCCCCGCCATGGTTTTAGCGTATCCCACGCGAACGGAGAGGAAATCGATAGCGGTAAAGGGAGTGTGGGCGTTTAGCTGCTGCTTCGCCTCCCAGTTCTTGCCACCGTCGGCAGTCTTGTACAGCTGGCCGGATTGGGCAATGGCCCAGCCCTGTCGCGGCGTGGGAAAGGAGACGGCAACATCCTGGTTCCCTGCAGCCGCGAGGGTTCCAACCTCTGTCCATGATCTGCCGCCGTCAGTAGTTTTGAGGACAGCTCTGGGATTGCCTACCGACCCAATTCCAAATCCTAATGTTCGGCTGACAAAGGCAATGCTGTCAGTCGGCCCCGCCATGGTGTAACGAAACTGCTCGCGCCATGACGCTCCCCCATCGGTCGTGGCGAGGATATCGCTGACGCCGATTCCTGGCGACTGCGCTATCCACCCGTCAGACAGGGAGGGGAAAGCCATCGACAGTGGCCCGGCGACGCCGGGAAGAAGTGCTGGGTGATTCTGCCACTGTGTCCCCTGCCTGATGCTGCCCAGAGCAGCGGTTCCTGTGCCTTGGCAGGCTTCGCATATTCCCATAAGAACGGCGCTGCTGCCGTTGACGGCGGCCAGCGGTCCGGGACTGCTGCCTGGCCCGGCGGGAACTCCTTGAGGATCTCCGGGTCCCGGTCCGTTCTCGGTGGCACGGGCCGCGACCGCCTCCCAGTTCTCTCCGGCGTCAGTGGTGTGAAAGAGAGTGTAAGACTGCTGCGACATCCCAGCCCCGCCATCTATAAGGGCCCAAGCGTCTTGGTGGCTTTCAGCCGCCAAGACCCCACCGGGCATGGGATTTTCCCCATCACCGAGTGTCATCTGGACAGCCCAAGACTGTCCGGCGTTGCGGGTATATTCAAGGCGCACATGCTGCGCCCCGAAAGGCACGAGAGCCCACCCGCTGTCCGGTCCTGAAAATGCGATAGCTGTCGCCTGAATTCCGGATGAAGACCGCTGCCAGTCGGCGCCGCCATTTTGCGTCCGCATGAGCGGCACAGAGCCCTGTGCGTTGATCCGGCCGATGAGTCCATATCCAATGTGAGCACTGACGAAATCCACCGCATCTTTTTGACTGGGGTTATTCACACTGGAAACATCCGTCCACTTGCGACCGCCGTCCGTTGTCCGCAGAAGCGCCGTGCCTCCCAGCGCCCAGGCCAGAGTCGGACTCAGCACATCCAAGGACGTAATGGCCTGGGGACCCAAATACTCCGTGGCCCACGTGTCCCCGGAATCGCTCGTGCCCATAATCACACCGTTTCCGGCCACCCAACCGTCGGTGGTGTTGGCAAAGGCGACAGCGTCAAGGCCAAGAGGTGTGCCCGGCAAGAGACTGACCCGGGCGATCTGGTCAGTGACCTCTGGCGCGCGCGTGTGCAAAGATGCAGGCACCGGATGGCGGGCCAGTGCCGCCGGCTCTGCCCCGCACCCACTCAGCAGCAGTGCGCCCAGACCTGCCACCGCGCCAAGCCGCCACAGGTTTGCCATTGGTCAGAACTCCTTTCGTGGGTTTGCCCTCACGGGGACTGGGTGCCCCGTTTCATTAGCTCAACTGCTCTTTCCACAGTCTTGCCACGCGACACCATAGATTGCTCTTCGTCCGTTTCAGGGAATGCTTACGGGGTAATTGGTTCCCGGCAATCCTAAAATCCGCGGAGGAGGAGTGGATTTGCTGTAGCCATTCAGGGCTACGGCCTCGCTATTGACTGCATTGAGGTTTTGCTGCCCTGTCTCCAGATTCATCACCATGTATGTGCCCTGAGCCATATTCCCCAACACTACGGAGTCCTGGTTAAACGCCAGCACTTCAAAACCCACTGCGGGCCCGTCACCGAAATAGACTGGGTGCTGATTGTACTCGATGCCCATATAGAGTCCCGCCGACGACGGCTGAGTGTTCTGATAGAAATCCAGGACAAATGGGTGTCCGCCGAGTGTCCCGGAAAACCCTTCCACCACATGGTATGTTGAAGGCGTGAACGTCAAGTTTTGACTGGAGGGCGACTTGAACCCCTGCGGGATGGCCGGCGGCGCCTGTGTGCCGACATAGCGCACGACACGCTGTCCCGCAAATGCCAATGCCGTGGCACTGGACGGGCTTGATTCGTCGACGACCACATGTGTCTGCCACCCGGCCAAGCCGTTGCCCACCGATACGGTATAGGTGCCCGGCTGGGACCAGCGGGCCGCCACCGAATACTGTCCGTGCTGGTTGGTGTGCACCGTGTCCCCATCCGGGGCAGCGGGCAGCCCCATAATGGTCATCGCCGCATTCGGGGCGCCATCCCCATCCGCCAGAAAGACCGTCCCGGAAATGACGACCTTCTGATTTACCGCCACCGGATTCGGGGATGCCGACACCGCAATTTTTGCCACCTGCTGAGGAGCGGTCGAAACAGCCGCGGCCGGAGAAGATGAACTTGGCGAACTTGGCGCCGTGCTGGATGGGGACGCTGAATGCGAACCCGTCTGCTCCGAAACGTGGCTGCTCTGAGTAACTGGCGGAATGCTGTGGCCACTGGCCCCACACCCAGCGAGGGCCACCGCCACCCCAGAGAGGAGCGCGAAATATCTTGTCCCTGTCATCATGGTAATGCCTCCCAAACTGAACGACTATCTGCTCACTGCCAAAACGACTGGGCGCACAAAAGGTTACGCGCGGGAAGTCTGCCTGAGGCCAGCCTGAAAGGATCGCGGCGGCAGGGGGACGGGGCACGCCCTGCCCACCATTACCTATTAATACCCCAGCATCTTGACCCCCGGGAAGAAACACACTCCATGTAAAATCGCCAAAACAGCGGTCCCCTGCCATCCCTCCAAAGTTCGGGTCACCTGCTATAGCGTGGTCCTGACTGCGCTTTACCACCGCCATTCTCGGTCCGCGCCAAGACCCTTGGCCCTCCAACAGGTACAGCCGCCGCGTTTTGCCGGCGGTCATGGCAAATCGGGAGCAGGACGCCTGCCATTTGCCATGTCCTGACAGAAGCTGCTTGGAGCAAAGCCTCCAGTGTTGGCAGGGGTCACCATCCCCAGCGAAAAATCCCGTGCGTCAAGCGGACTGCGCCCAGAACCGTGATAGGGGGGCCCGGCCCATTGCGCCATGCTGCACAGGCTAGATGCTCACAGCAGTCCGCGCCACGTGGCCGAGAATATCTGAACGCCTGCGTGGAACACTTGAGATGGGCCCCTGGCTGACTGACCTGCTGCTTAGAATAATGGGGATGACGCAGATGTGGTACCATATAGATAGGAGAATCTTTTAATTCGGAAGATATGGCCCGGCGGATCCCTGCATGATAAATTGTGCACACCTTTTATTCAA
>JAKAAS010000224.1 GCA_021802225.1 Bacillota bacterium | reverse complement strand
GTAGCCATCGCGACCGTGTGAGGTCCTGGCCGAGAAAGGCGGACCGGCCTTTACTCCGGCCAGGCATTGCTGGATGGGAAAGTGGGACGAACTCGCCCCCCGCTATGATGGTCCACGGGAGAAACCGCCCTAAAAATTTGACTGTCTATCAAGAGGGGTGGAATGATGTTGCCGCAGGGAACACCAGGGGGGAGACCGGTCGTGTTGCGCAGCGCCGACCGCGCTCCTTGCAGCCAGGCTTTGACCACCCGGTGCGCTGCCATGTTGAGCGGCTGGATCCTGCAGGGTGCCCCCGGTCCCCTGTTAGCGCGCAGTCGCCCCTATACACTTCATATCCGCCCAGATGAGCAATTGGACGGCAGCCTTGTGGTCGCGCCGGGGGGGCGCAGCGGGGATGGACAACCTTTAATCTGGGGATTGCCAGCTGCGGGAGAGCTCGACCTGCAGGAACTGCGGATGCCTGTGCTCCACCAAATGTCCGACGCCTTATCTTCCGGAGTATTTGACGTCGTCCTCCGTCTCAGGCTCACCGAGCGCCCGCGGATCTTGTACATGGGATCTTACCAGGATGCGGCAGGGCTCACGACCTTCTTCAGCGCGGTCCGGCCCGTGATTTCCCGCCAGGGGGAGGCGGTGCTGCTAGGCGGGGCAGCCGAGCGGACGCGCCTAGCACCCGTCGCAGCCCATTTAGGACTGGCCGAACATGTAGTGTTTGCGCCCGTGCTGGCACCCCATGAATTGGCGGCGCTGTACCAATCGGCTGATTTGCTGATCTACCCGGGCCAAGATGCGCAGAATCTCTACGGTTTGCTGGATGTGTATGCCAACGGACTGCCCAGTCTTGTGGCCGATACGCTCCCGGCCCGGATGATCGCGGGATACCCAGCTTTGCTGGCGGACCCGCATCAGCCCGGGATCTGGGCTGATGCGGTCCAGGAATTGCTCGGAAATGCCCGCTTGCGGGAACAGATGATCGCGAGGGGTTTGGAAGTAAGCGCCCCCCACCTCCTTCCGCACGTTTTTCGAAACTGGCGGACAATGATTGAACTCAGGAGCGGGGGCGTCCTTGCCAGATATTTAGGGGGAATTTGAATGCTTTACGGGTTAGACTGGATGGACGATATCGCTCTTCCGATAACACTAGTCCACATTGGGCACGATGATGGAGAATTTATTCACACCATGTCGGGGCAGAATATCACCTGGGAATCAAGACAGGCCCTGCCCAGCCTTCCTTGGGACTGGCTGCCGGACGGCGTGCCGATTTACGGCATAGCAGACGCGGGCAGCGAGCCGGCGGTATGGTTTGTGGGGGAGCCAGCCGGGCAAGAGGAGCGCAGCTGGCATGATCTGGTGCTGGCCATTGGCCGGCAGCAGAGAATTTTGACACCCATGACCGAGTCGGTGGTCGATGGAGTTGTGGACGCTCTGCGGATTGCGGTGCTGACCACCCCCAGCTGCCCGAAATGCGCACAGGCCGTCCGCCTGCTCGGCGCCATGGCTATCCGCAATCCTAAAATCACCGTCTATGCCATTGATTTGGACAAGGCCCCGGAGCTGATCGCGCGCTGGAACTTGCAGTCTCTTCCCGCCTTTGTAATCAATGACATCGTGACCGTGATGACGGCTAATGAGTGGATTTTGGCGCAGGCCATCGCCAGCGCCGGAACGGCTCCGGGTAAAGACCAGGCGCCTTTTTGAACTTGTTCGCCGCCAATATTTAGCTTGTTGATACCAGAATTAATTAATATTGAAAATCAGTCGTCAATGTATCAACCGAAGAGTACAATAACTGTAGAATTTAATATGCGGGAGATGTGCTCATATGGTTCATGTTACGGCCGTCCAGCAGGTACTGGCGGTTTTTTCTGGGGTGCTGGTGGGATTTTCTTTAGGACTGATTGGCGGCGGCGGCTCCATTTTAGCGGTGCCGCTGCTCCTCTACGTTGTGGGGATCCATGATGCTCACATTGTGATTGGAACCACAGCCCTGGCCGTCGCGGTGAATGCATATTTGAATTTGATTCCGCATTGGCGGAGCGGGAATGTCAAATGGGTAGCCGCCGTGGGATTTGCTATCCCCGGTGCTGTCGGCGCCCTTATCGGGTCCACGCTCGGGAAAATGGTGAACGGGAAGGACCTCTTGTTTCTATTTGCCATTTTGATGCTGGTGGTGGCGGGCCTGATGTTGCGGCCCAAAAAGCAGGGAGAAGAAAAGCATTTCGAATGGAACCGCAAAATGCTGGCGCGGGTCATTCCAGCGGGGTTCACGGTCGGTCTGGTGTCCGGATTTTTTGGAATCGGCGGCGGCTTCCTGATTGTGCCGGGCCTGATGTTTTCGACGGGGATGCCAATGATTTATGCCATTGGCAGCTCGTTATTCTCGGTGGGCACCTTTGGGCTGACCACCGCCACCAATTACGCCTTATCGGGCTTGGTGGACTGGCTCATCGTCATTGAGTACATTGCGGGCGGAGCCGTGGGCGGATTGGTTGGCGCTCGCCTGGCGAGCCGCTTAAGCCACCAGAAGCGCGCGCTGAACTTCATTTTTTCCGGTGTGGTAATCGCGGTGGCGATCTACATGCTCATTCTGAATCACTGACGTGTCCGGCGATAGGGCAGCGCAAGGTGACACACAAGGCCGCGAACCGGCACCGGTTCGCGGCCTTGTGTCGGACTGCGGCATGATACAATAATTCTAAAGACAGAGTAATTGGGGTGTTGGGGTGGTATTGCTTTGGTGCGGGTTGCTGGCTGCCTTGGGCGCATTCATAGTGTGGGGAAAACCGAGAGCCTATATTGCGGGGCTTGTCATTGCATCAGTCGTGGTGGAAGTCATTCACCACTGGTACGCCGGAATTGGTCAGTATTTCCCGTGGGTGGGAGTTTGGCTTGGAGGCATTGTCTCGGCTAAACGGGAGACCTGGCGGGAGTGGTGGCGGTTTCTGCGCCGTCAGGCAGCGTGGATTGCCGTCTTCCTCGTGTATCTTGCGGGCATTGCAGCCTCAGCGCTCGCGGGCATTCACCTGTCGGTGTCCGTACGGTACGCCCTAGGAGTGCCGGCCGTTCTGGCCGTGGCTGTCATCATTTTCCCGTGGGCGGTGTCCAAGGGCTACTCGTCTCTTGCCTCGGTTTTCCGGATAATCGCCGGGATGGGGGTGGTGCTCACGGTGAGTGCAGCCATTGCCGCCCTCGGGTATCATTCCGGGTTTCCGGTGCCGGTCGGCCACCACACGATTCTCGCGTGGCAATGGCCTTTTGCCAATAAGAACACGTTTGGCATGTTGCTGACCTTTGCCTTCCCGGCGGCAGCCTTTCTCACAATGTCGGCTCAGGAGGATGTCTGGGCCCGCACGGGGTGGGGTGTTGCCAGCCTTGTCCTGCTCGTCGGGGTGGCACTGAGCTACTCCCGCTCCTCATGGATTGCCAGCCTGGTGGGACTGGTCGCCTTTGTCGTACTGTACTACGGCCGCCGCGGGGCGTTATGGCTGGCCGCCGCCATCGTTGTCATGGGCGGGGGACTGGTGGCCAAAACCGGCATTCACAAGTGGCAGCTGTTGTGGAGTAAGGGCCTCAATGGGCGTATCGTGCTGTGGAAAGCGGGATTTCGAGCGATGGATCACCACTGGGTCCTCGGAGTGGGGCCGGGAAACTCCCCAATGGCGCTGCGGCCTTTCGTGCCGGCTATTTATGCGGGCCTGACGCCGTCCGATTCCCTCTTGCGCACGGGGCTGGAATTGGGGCTGTTGGGGCTGGCCTTCTGGCTGGTGCTGGTAGGGGTGGCTATGGTGGGACTGCTGTTGAAGCGGCCCTGGGGCCATTGGCAGGACAGCGCCCTCTTTGCCATTCTCCTAGCGAGTTTGGCGCAGCAGGTCGTGGAGTCTTTGATGCTTGGGGGAGTGTCTTTTGGGGACTTTTTCTTTACCCTGTTCGTAGGGCTCGCCTGGTACCGCGTAATGACACAGCCGGCCAACCGCCGGACGCGCCGGTCACGATTGCGGCCGGTTGGCCGCTAGTCATCCTTCTTTTTAAATGAAATCTGCACAACAGTCCGGATGACAATGACAATATCTTTGAGCCACGACCAATTGGTGGCGTAGTGCAGGTCGTAGGCGGCTTTCTCTTCGGGGCTCGAGGTGTAGCTCCCTGCCACCTGCGCAAGCCCTGTCAAGCCAGGTGTGCTCAGATGGCGCAGGTCATAAAAGGCTATGTCGCGGCGGTGCTGGTCAACGAAAACCGGACGCTCAGGCCGGGGACCGACTAAAGACATATCTCCCTTCAGAACATTCCACAGCTGTGGCAGTTCATCAAGATGCGCGGTCCGCAACATATGGCCGAGGCGGGTGATCCGCGGGTCGTGGGCTGCGGCCAGCACAGGGCCCGTAACGGCTTCCGCGTCGGGCACCATAGTCCGGAACTTCAGGAGCATGAAACGCCGCCCGCCTGCAGTGACCCGTTCTTGGCGGTAGAGCACAGGCCCGCCCGAATCGAGCAGAATCAGGAAGCCAATGGCGAGAAATACCGGAAGTCCCAATACGAGTCCCATGATCGACACGGCAATATCGGCAACCCGCTTCAACGCCGCGGAGCCATGGCGTGTCCGGATCGACGCCAGAGAAAACATCGGGGTGTCACCGACAGACGTCAGTTCAGACCCAGCGACCAGCAGGTCGTAGGTGTCGGGCTTCCACAAACAGGGAACGTTGCGCTTCATGCTTTCGATATGCACTTGCCACCCTACAATTTTCGGGC
>JAKAAS010000223.1 GCA_021802225.1 Bacillota bacterium | reverse complement strand
GTCCAAACTTCTCGATGAAGCGGTGGAATTGCTCTTACAACATCACCAAAAAGATTAAGAAGGGGCCTTTGGCCCGCGCCTTATATCCCCATAGCTAAAGCTAGGGGTTTTACGGCGTGTCTGATAAACATCCAGTACTCAGTCCGAGAAGCCCGCCCTTCAAATCCCAGGTAATTTTTCCATACCGCTAAATACCATTGCACCAGAAACCCCTCCTTCCCAGGATTTACTCCACTCCACCCTGCCCTCAAAGACAGCGACGGGGCCGGAGAGATTCCACCAGCATCTGAAAAGACCATATCACGAACTGTGAACTTTTCCCACTCCAACCTATCCGCAGCGATTTCACAGCAGCGGTACCGAGCCCCAATCAATTGAGTCTCTGACCGGAAGAATTAGGAACCCCGGGCCGCGCATCCACGTGCGCGGCCCGGAATAGCACAGCATGCCAAGAGAATTTACGGAGTCGGAATTGGCGGTGACGATAAGGCATTCAAAGCCACGCGGTACAGCAGTTCAGCACCAATGGACAACGCATCCTCGTTGACGGAAAAATGCGGCGAGTGCAAGGGATACCACTCGTCACCATAGGGTTTGCACCCTAAGAACAGGAAAGCCCCGGGGCGTTGCTGCAAATAGTAAGAAAAATCTTCCCCTGCCATGGCTGGAAGATTTTCCACCACCGTCACAGCATCATCAATAGCGCTGACCCAGCGCTTGACCGCCTCAGCATTGTTGACGACCGCAGGGTAGCTTCGCTCATATTCCAACAATGCCTGGGCTCCGTAGGACTTTGCGGTATGTTCGACGATGTCCCGCATGGCATTTTCGATGATGTTTTGAACCGAACCGCTCAACGTGCGCACCGTTCCCGTGATCTCAGCGTCCTCCGCGATGATGTTGAAATTTACGCCGCTATGAATGGTTCCGCACGTCAACACGGCCGGCTCAAACGCCGAAATCCGCCGGGAAACAACGGTTTGCAGGTTCGCAACAATTTGGGACGCAATGACGACCGCATCTTGAGTTCCCGCGGGCTCCGATCCATGACCACCCCGCCCGTGCACAGTAATCCGGAACTTGTCGCTGAATGCCATCATTACGCCCGCCCGAATGCCTACCGTACCGACCGGATATTGCGGCCACACATGCAGTCCGTAAATTTCATCCACCCCATCAAGACATCCCTGCTCAATCATCGGCGCAGCCCCGCCTGGAGGCTGTTCTTCGGATGGCTGCAGCAGCAATCGGACGGTACCGGCAAAGGAACGGTCCTGAACAAGGCGGGCAGCACACGTCAGGAGCATCGCCATGTGCCCGTCATGTCCACATGCGTGCATTGCGAGAGGATGTTGGGATGCGAAAGACAGTCCGGTCTGTTCCGCCAACGGCAATGCATCAATATCTGACCGCAGCACTACACACTTTCCGGGCCGTTCTCCGGTAATATCGGCTATCATCCCGGTTTCAGTCAGCCGTTTAGGCTCCAAGCCCATCTCGGTCAGCGCAGAAAAAAGATAGTCGCTGGTCCGCGACTCACAGAACCCTAACTCGGGAATTCGGTGCAAAGCCCTTCGGTGATTGACAGCAACCTCTTGCCACGACACTCTTCATCCACTCCTTTGATCATTCGCCTCCACAACATGCGGATTATCGATGACCATAATAACAAACATTTGACATTGTACGGCAAGGTTATTGACCATGCCTCGTGTTTTATGTAATATTTGCCGAAAGGTATCGGGCATTGTTGAAGTATGATGTCAATTCCTTGCGATTGTGTTAGATTATGCGGTACGTGGTGGGATATTTCCCGCTCCATTGCTCCTGAACACCATACGAATCTCACGCGCGACAAATCGGGCTATCAGTGAAACCGTCTCGCGCTTCATTCTGACTCTGAAGGAGGCCGCATGTCCATGTCGACCCAACCCCGTCCCGAAATGTCCAAGGATATCACCGTTCGCTCTGTCGCCGGACGCAGCACGGCCATGTTTGTCTTGATCGTCATTATCGCAGCCATACCAGCCTTTTTAGAGGGATTTGACACCAATCTCTATACATTTGGGTCGCCCTTTGTTGTCCACAATGTTCATGGGACCGTAGCCCTGCTGGGGGAAGTATCGACGGGCTATGCCTTGGGTGTAGCCATATTCAGCCTGGTGGGCGGGTATTTATTTGACCGTTATTCCGTCAAGTATACTATCATGGCGTCGGTCGTCATTTTTGCGCTCTTCACCGTCTGGACCGGTTATGTGAGCAGCCCGGCCGGCCTATTTGCCGCCAGGCTTGGCGTGGGCATTGGCGTAGGAATCTTTCAGCCCGCCATTGTAGCTCTTCTGGGCGATATCTTCTTCGAAACCCGCGGGCGGGCTGTTTCCGCCTTTGCCGTATTTTTTGGATTGGGACTGTTCATCGGTCCCAACCTGATGAATCCCTTTCTCCCCCACTACCGCACCCCATTTATCCTGTCAGGGGTTGCCGCTGTCATTTCGCTTGTGCTGTTTTACTTTGTCATCCCTAAAACGTACAAGAAAATGGAGCATCGGGTGGGATTTTCCGGAATCTTTCACCGCAACGTGGCAGTGCTGTCCCTCGCCATCTTTCTATTTGGCATCGCCTTGTTCGGATTTCTCGGGTACTATTCGGACTATTTGCTGAAAGGAATCGCCCTCTCCTCGGCCCACGCAGCCGAAATCGTGTCAATGAGCGGTCTAGGTGGCTTTCTCTGTGCCTTTCCCATTGGATACATGGCAGACAAGCTCGGCCGCAAACGCGTTGTGTCCTTTGCATCGCTGCTAATCGCGATAGGGTGTCTGGGCATGTTCAGCGTTGGCAGCAGCGTCCTGGCCCTGCTCGTGCTCACCTTTGTCTTTGGTGCAGGCTGGGGAATTTTTGTGGACTTGGTGGCGACAATGGGTCAAGACTCTGTGGATGACTCCATCGCAGGCAGTGTCACAGGATGGCTGTTTTTGGTCTTTAACGTGGGGGCCCTGTTGGGAGGACCGCTGTTTGCCGCTCTGCTGCCAGAGGGATTTGAAACTGCCGGCTTGATTACTTTGGGCCTTTCGAGCGTTTTGGCACTGCTTTTCACTCTGCTGACCCGTCCAGTAGACCACAGCAATATTGTGCTAGCTGAGTAAATCCCATGGTCTGAGAATACCCTCCAGTTTGTTCATGAGAGAGGCCATATACTCCATATGGCCTCTCTCATTGTGCACAGTGCCGTTAGGCGGCATAGACCGAAAACAAGCGCCAGACGTTCCGTCCACACCATCCACGATATCCAACTTGGTTCATGACATCACACGGAAATTTTCCGAGCCCTTCACTGCAGTTCCCGTTAGTGGGGCGCCAAGCCATCTTCAGTCTCATGCTGCTCAGCCACGCACCGGTCCGCACCATTTCGGCCCCAACTTCCGGAGGGCCGGTTTATCATTAGTGTCGCGCAAAAAAGTAGAGAGCCTAATCTGGCTCTCTACGGAATCCGATCCCTCAACCAATTCCTCGGCACGGCCTCAATCCGCTTCCGTGCGTCCCTACAGTTAACATAATAACGCGTTTGGTTTGGTGTGTCAAGGTATTGTCATGACTTGCCAATTGCCGTGGACGTGTCGACCACCTCCCCGCCCATATTCAAGACACCGAGCGACACCTCCCGCTCGGTCAAGGTCGCCATGGTATTGAGGGCATCTTGCGTACTGCGGGCAAAACGGTCCAGTTTCGTGACCACGACCATATCACCGGTCGTGACGCAATCCATGAGCGCCGAAAATTGGGTGCGATGTTCGAGGGATCGCCCGGACAGCTTTTCTTGGAAAATTTTCTGGCAGCCGTAGGCCGTCAATTGAACGACCTGCGTGTCCAGACTTTGGGTGGTCGAACTCACCCGGGCATAGCCGTAAATCATGGGGTTTTCGCTCCCGTTTTCGGTCTCTGCACCTTTTGACGCCCCGCGAACAAGAAGTATACCGCCTGTGGCAATCCGGGATGTCTGTGGCTCAAATGGCCATGCATTTACACATTGAAGTGAGCACCGTGAAAACCCATTTGTATCACATTTATCACAAGATTTTTCGCCTCCGTTTGCATATGGTTTATTCGTATTGTTCTTTTCATAACCGGGTGATCTTGATAAAAAGTAACCGAATCCATCCGCATAGCGTTGTTGAAAGAGAGGTTTCCGGTATGTTTGTTTAATGAGGAGGCAGTGCCTATGCATCGGACAGGGCTATTTCTGGTGGCAGGATTACTCAGCGCTCTGGTCTTCACAGGCTGTGGCTTAAACAACGCGAGGACTCACACAACGTCTTTATATGTGACTCACTCCTCCGATCAACATTCTCCGACAAGATTATCTTCGCCGCCGAAGACGTCTTCCCGTTCTCCGTCCTCTATTCAGGTTCAGCCAAACGGCGGGATTGGTCTTCTTCACGTGTCCTATACGCCCACCCATCCTCATGTCGGACAGCAGGTCACGATCACGGGGCGTGCATGGACGCCGTCTCACCAGCCAGCATCACATATGTACCTAGCGATTGAAGGCCTTACGGGACCGTCAAGCAGTGTACAGATTACCACGAATACCCAAGGCTATTTTCATTTGACGCATGTGTGGACGCAGACCGGAACGTATCGAGTCAACCTGGGCGAGGGCCCCATAGGGGAAGTCTTGAACATTACTGTTAAAAAATCTTGACAGCATTTCTTCCGAAGAGAGCCTTGTCACCTAAGAATTTGGCGATAAGGCTCTT
>JAKAAS010000222.1 GCA_021802225.1 Bacillota bacterium | reverse complement strand
GCCTGCATCCCACGTGGTCGTGGGCGGACTACATGCGCGTCGGCTTGGAGACTTTAACGACCCAAGCGGAGGCCGTGGCCGTCTTGCCGGGGTGGGAACATTCGGTCTGGGCACGGCTCGAAGTGCGCATAGCGCACCGTTTCCGCCTCCCCGTGCATACCGTGTATACGTGGCACGCGCTCGTAGCGATCGCGATTATTGTGCTCACGGGTACATTGGTGTTCGGCCATTCTGGTGCAGCTAATTATAGCTTCTCTTGGGCACTGGCCCGGTGAAGGTTCGCGGGTGAAGCATTCTTTCTACGCTGCAGCGTGTCGGCCACTTGAAGGAAATCTGAATTCGCGGCGGCCGTGCACGCAAAAAAATATCCCCGCGCATTCCCCCCACCCCGTTGCATGTCGCCCGCCTAAGCGGATGTCATGGCGGGACAGAAGGCCATGGCGATCACGGGCTCAAAAGCCCGCTGCGGCGGGGAATACGTCCCTTACCGCACGGGCCGCGTGCTTTTCACCACGTGTGGGGAGAACTTGTCGTGCGTATGCTTGGTCGGCGCTGCCTTTTTGTGCCGGAAATGGCGCCGCCAAAACGGGCGGAATGCGGAGAACTTCAGGATGCAGACCTTGCCCTTTACGGTGTACAAGGCATGCAACAGCAACCGCCCCCTCCACTGTTCCCATGCCGTCCACAGCCGTTCAATATTGACGGTCACCCACGCCAGGGCAATCATCCCCACAATCAGCAGGGCCACTATCGCAAGTCCTGGTAAAACATGGACTGTTGATGCATTATAAGGGGCAATCACTCCCGCCATCATCGTACACTCCCTTATCTTCGTATATATTAAGCATAGAGGGCGGAAGACTATGGGGATACGGCCACTTTGCCTTACCACATGGTCCAATGAGACCGTCCTTCGGGGAATACGGTCTGCGGTAGGCAGTACGGATGCACTACGCAAAAAGACTCGAGCGGGCTATATGGCAGTGCCTAAAGGATGCTGTATACTTACTGCAAGTGCAATCATATTGCAACTAAGGAGGATGATTTATGGCCCATATTGTCATCGCCGGCAGCGGTTTCGCCGGGCTCACCGCGGCAATGAAGCTGAAGCGCCAGCTGCGCCACACTGAACACCACATCACCGTGGTGGCCCGCGATGCCATCTTCGTGTACCGGCCTTCCCTGGTATTGGTGGCGTTTGGAAAAAAGTCTCCCCAATCCATCACTTTTGACCTGCGCACCATCTACCGCAGAACGCGCATTCACTTTGTGGAAGCCACCATTTCCTCCATCGACCCGGAGGCCAAGACTCTCATGACACCGGAAGGCCCGCTGCCCTATGACAAGCTCATCGTGGCCCTCGGCGAGAAACTGGCGTATGATGAAGTGCCGGGAATGCGCGAATATGGCTACAATGTCTGCACGCCGGAGGGCGCCCTGGCGCTGAAAGACGCCCTGGCGCGCTACGAAGGCGGGCCCGCCGTTGTCGGGTGGGCGCAGAATGTCCAAACTGGAGGACCCGCTTTTGAAGTCGCTCTGGAACTGGAAGAGTGGATCAAGCAGCATAAACTGAATGGGAGTATTGAGTTTGTTGACCCCTTGCCTTCGCTGTGGGCTCCGGCAGGGCCTGAAGCCACGGAATTCCTGACCAAGATCTTTGCCGAGCGGCATATTTCCCGGCGCGGCCCAGTGCAGATCAAAGAGGTCAAGCCTGACCGGGTGATTCTCGCCAACGGAGATGAACTGCCGTCCGTCCTGACGGTCGTGACCCCGCCGTTCCGGGGAGAGGATGCCCAAAAGTCCTTGGCGGGCAACAATCCCCGGGACTGGCTGGAAACCGGCAAGGACATGCAGAGCGTTCGCTATCCGGATATCTATGTGGCGGGAAGCGCTGTAGCCTTTGAAGGGCCCAAGCAGGGACATACCGCCATGCTGCAGGCCGAAACAGCCGCCTATAATCTGAGCCAGGATGTGCTGCAATCCCAGAAGCCCCACCGCCTCTATGATCACGAGATGAGCTGCGTGCTCGATCTGGGAATGGGCGAGGGCCTATTTGTGCGCCGCTCCCTGTGGTCTCAAGACCACCGGGAGTTCAAAGTCGGGCGGCAGTGGCCTCTCGCTAAAGCTGCCTTGGCGTACACTTTCGTGCACACCCCGGTCTTCAAAAAATGGGGACTGTCCATGCCCAACTGACATGTCAAAGGAGCCGGCCGGAAAGCCCGGGCGGCTCTTTTTTATTGCAGCCCATCCAGTTAAAACCCAAAGAATCCTGTCGTCAGTCCTCTTCCGTACATGGCCCACAAAAACAGATTCAAACCGAAAAACCACCAGGCTTCATTGAAATGACCGTGGCCGTAATCCTGGGCAAGAACCTCGCGCAGCTGCCGCCCTCTCCCCATTCCCCTCTCGACCACGACCGTGAGCAGGGCCAGCGCTCCATAAAGAATGTGCAAAATCACCTTGGGGCGGCCGCCCATCAGAAAGAGCGCTGTCCCGAACACCCCCAAAAGCACCGTAATGATCTGCACGTACGCCTGATATTGCCAAAACCTTGCAGTCAATTCTCCCGTTTTGCGCTGTCGGTAGGCCGCAACAACGAGTCCCGATGCCCCCAAAAACCCGGCAATGGCACAGGCGACGTGGCCCACTAAAATGACCGTGTACAATGTGGCCGTAAGTATTCCTTCTTTCCGGTTCAGTCTGTTCTTGCCCATTTTCCCATCTTTTTTATCATACGACACCTGGGCCGTTCCCAGGAAGCGTCGGCATGCCGTCCAGGAATTGGAGGACTCGCCGCCGAGCTTTTCGGACAGATTATGTTTTAGCACTGCATTTAGAGGAGGTGGATTGAAATAATGGGAAAACCGCATGTCGTGGTTTTAGGGTCCAACTTTGCCGGACTGGGGGCCGCCCAGAAGATCCGGGAATTCGCGCGTGATGCGGTCGACATTACCGTAATCGACCGCAAGCCGTATTTGCTGTTTGTCCCCAATATTGCCCTGGATGTGCTGGAAAACCGCAATCCTATGTACACGATGCACATGCCGCTCTTGCCGGCCATGAAAGATGACCAGATGGATTTCATTTTAGGGGATATTCAAGGGTTGGATGTCGATGGGCAATGGGTCGAATACCTCCCGGTGGAGCGTCTGGGCTCCACCGTCGAAAAAATTCATTACGACTACCTGGTTGTGGCGGTCGGCGCCCGGCTGGCCTATGACAAGATTGAGGGATTTGCGGAATATGGCCACACCGTCAGCGATACCTATTACGGCAACCGCCTGCGCCACTATCTCTACCATGAATATCAAGGAGGACCCGTGGCGGTGGGGTCAGCGCGCTTCCACCAAGGCACCAAGACCCGGGACCTGGTCCCGACGGCGGAAGCTGCCTGCGAGGGTCCCCCTGTGGAAGTCATGCTCAGCATGGGAGCCTGGCTGGAGTCGCACAATTTAGGGGGGCCGGACAAAGTCACGGTGTTTACCCCGGCGGAGTGGATTGCGGAAGATGCTGGTCAAGGAATTGTCCACGCGCTGCTGTCCAAAGCCGGCACCATGGGATTCCACTACGTCAACAAAACCCACGACATCAGCCGGATCACGGCGGACGGGGTGGAATTCGCACACGGCCCCAGCGTCGAGGCAGAACTGAAAATCATTTTCCCGGACTGGGTGCCCCACGCATTCCTGAAGGACCTGCCGATTTCCGACGATGTCGGTTTTGTCATCACGGACATGACGATGCGCAACCCCAAATACCACAATGTATTCTCCTGTGGGGACGCCGCCGCGGTGTCTGTTCCCAAGCTGGGAATTTTGGCGCATATGGGGGCGGACGTTGTAGCCAGCCAGATTGCCAAAGACCTGGGCATGATGAACTCGCGTCAAGCCGACGAACCGATGCGGCCCATTGTGGACTGCATTGGCGATATGGGCAACAACCAGGCCTTTTACATCAGCTCCAACACCTGGTATGGGGGGGACCGGGAAGTGTTCCGCATGGGACATGTCCCATTTTTGCTGAAACTGCAGTATAAAGAAATGTTTTTCCGCACAAAAGGCAAAGTGCCAGACTGGGGCATTCCTGTCGCCGACTTTCTGACGGAAATGCTGACGAAGGGGTGATGAAAAATGAGTCAGACTACAACGGTATCCGCTCCCGAGCGTTCCGAGCGCAACCTGACCGCTGAGCAGTGGCAGGGCCTCGCCCAGCTGGCCGATCTGGTGACGACCGCCCAGAAAATTTTGGAGGGTCCCGCAGGCGCCGTGGCTACGGGATATCTAGCCCAAGGCGCCACACTCATGCCTGACGGCGCGCTTCCCGCTGTGCGCGAAGCGCTGGAGCTGCTAACCAGTCTGCACGAGCAGGGCATCATCGCCCAGCTCGGCACCGTCATCAGTCTTGGCGCCCAGACCCTGACCCGGGACAATCTCAACCAGTTTTTTACCTCGGCGCTGGATATGGCCCAGGAAACCTCCTTTGCTGAGGTGTTGCGCGCATCGTTCCAAGATGCGGCCCGGGAAAGCGAATACCTGGGCGGGTTTACGGGTCTATTGCGCGTGATGAAGGACAAAGAAGTGCAAACGGGACTGCGGATGATGGGTGTGATGGCGGGCAAACTGTCTCCGCTCCTACACCCTCACCCGGCCCCTGCAAATGACCCGGTGAACAGGAGATAGCCGAGACCACCCTGCCCGAAGAAAATGGCCCAGGGTGGCCTTTTGCAGAGCGCGGCTTTTCCCGTTCCTACTCTTCAAGCATTTCCTCCGAGGCGCCG
>JAKAAS010000221.1 GCA_021802225.1 Bacillota bacterium | reverse complement strand
GCGAGCCTCACCATGAAGTCGAGCGTGATTACGGTGCTGGGAGATGACTTCATTCTGGCTTCGGAGGTGCGCGGGATCAAGGCGAAAACCCGTGTGCGCTATATTGCGCACAATGCGATTTTGCCGCTGTTCACCATTTTTGCTCTGTCCATCGGATTCATGTTCGGAGGCTCGCTGTTTATTGAGGATATTTTTGATTATCCGGGATTGGGAAATTTGCTGCTGCATGCAATTGACGCGCGTGACTACCCTCTGATGAGCGGGGCTTTCCTGTTGATTACGGCCGCCGTCATTGTGGCCAATATCTTTGCCGACTTTCTCTATTCGGTCGTCGATCCCAGGATCCGGAGGTGAGTACTGATGTCTTTAGCAGCGACCACTGAAGCCCCCTCGAAGAATTCTCCGGGGCCGGCGGGACACCCGTCGTTTCTCAAGAACGCCTGGCGTATTATCGCCAAGAAACCCGGCCGACTTTTGGGCCTGGCGATTATCGTGCTGTTCACCTTGATGGCGATTTTCGGCCCGTACCTGTATCCCCGGCAGCTGCCGATCAATCCCAATGCCATCTATGCCCCGATCAGCTGGCACTACCCTTTGGGGACGGACTTTGAAGGCACCAGCAATTTGGCTCTGATTATCACGGGAGCCCGCTATGTCCTGTTCGCCGCCGCGATGGCGGCGGTGTTCACGGTCGTGTTCGGGACGGCCCTGGGCCTGATTTCCGGCTATTACCTGGGGTGGCCCGACTCGGTGATTATGCGGGTCACGGACTTTATCCTGACGATTCCGGGGTTTCCCTTGCTGGTGGTGCTCTCCACCATCTGGAACTTTGGCCAGCCGATGGCTATGGGATTTGTACTCGGGATTACCGGGTGGGGAGGGCTGGCGCGCGCCGTGCGGTCCCAGACCCTTTCCCTGCGGGAGCGGGGATTCATTGAGGCGGCGCGGACACTAGGGCTGTCCCCCTTCCACATTCTGTTCAAAGAGATCCTGCCGAATGTCGGGTCCTATATTGCTATGAACCTGCTGCTGGCGGTGACGGGCAGCATTTATGCGGAAGTCGGGCTGTTCTTTTTAGGGGTGGTGCCGTTCCAGGTGAACAACTGGGGCGTCATGCTGAACTTGGCGGTGTTTTCGGCGGGGGCGATGTCGAGCACGCAGGCGCTGCCGTATCTTCTCTCGCCCCTGCTGGCGCTCCTGATCCTGACCTTGGGCGTCGTGCTGTTTCTGGATGCGGTCGACGAAATGTTCAACCCCCGGCTGAAGGAGGCTTGATCCATGGGTGCCGAATGGCCATTGAACGCGAACACAAAGGCTGTGGGAATTACAATTAGAGATTTGGAAGTGGTGTACTCCACCGGCCAAGGGCAGGTCCCTGCGGTCAACGGGGTTGACCTGGATATTGCCGGAGGTCAAATCACCGGGATCATTGGGGAGTCCGGATCCGGCAAATCCACCTTGGCGATGGCTATCATGAATGCGGTGCCCCATCCCGGACGGATCGTCAAGGGCTCAGTGGTGGTGGACGGGGTGGGGAATATGCTCACCCTCGACAAGGAAAGCCAGCGCCGGGCGCGGGGCCGGAATCTGGGGTTTGTCTTTCAGGCCGCCCAGAATTCTTTGAATCCCCTGACCCGCGTGGGCCATCAAGTGCTGGATCTGGGACGCTCCCACAATGTCAGGGACCTGCGCGGTCTCTTGCGGCGCGCCAAGGAACTCTTGCACCGGATGGGCATGGATGCGGACCGGGTGCTGACCGCGTACCAGCACGAACTGTCGGGGGGCATGCGCCAGCGCGTGGGGATCATGTTCGCGCTGGTGCTGGACGCCCAGGTGGTGATTTTGGATGAGCCGACGACCGCTCTGGACATGCTGTCCCAAGCCTCGGTGCTGGAAATCGTGCGCAGCATCCATGAGGAGCGGAACATCACCACCATCTTGATCACACATGATATGGGGGTGGTGGCCGATCTGGCTGACCGGGTGGTCGTGATGTACGGGGGAGAACTGGCGGAAGAAGGGGAGACGGCGGAGGTGCTGGCGCACCCCGCCCACCCGTACACGAAGGGCCTCATCCGGGCGATTCCCAGGATTTCAGGAGATCTCAGCCAGGCTGTGGCGCTGTCCGGGTCCCCGCCCGACCTGAAAACATTCATGCAGAGCGGCTGCCTGTTTTATGACCGCTGTCCGGAGCGGGTGGCGGAATGCCAGGTGAAGAGACCGCCTTACGAATCCGCGGGGCCGGAGCGCAAGGTCGCCTGTTTCCGGGTGATGCCGCATGATTGAAGTGAGAAGTCTTGAGAAAACTTTTCCGGGAAAACATGGCCTGCTGGGCCATGACGCCGTCAAGGCCGTGCAAGATGTGTCCTTCCGCATTCCGGATGGCGGCGCCGTGTCTTTTATTGGCGAGTCGGGGTGCGGGAAAACCACCATTGGCCGCATTCTCGCCGGACTGGAAAATTACACGGCCGGCGAAGTGCTGATCGATGGCCAGAACCTGGCCACGGTCGACAGGCGCCAGCGCGAGGCGGTGCTGCGCCGGGTGCAATTGATCCAGCAAGACCCCTACCAGGCGCTGAATCCCGCCCGGACCATTGAGCAGGCGCTGTCCGACCCCCTGAAGGTGATGGCCAAAGCGCGGGGGGCAGACACTGCCTGGATCCTCGAGCGCATGGAGGAGGTGTTGGGGCTGGTAGGACTGGAGCCGCAAGCGGTGGTGCATAAATATCCGCATATGCTCTCCGGGGGACAGCGCCAGCGCATCGTCATCGCACGCGCGCTGACGGTCGAGCCCTCTGTGCTGGTGGCGGACGAGGCAGTCTCCATGATTGATGTCTCCTTGCGGTTGGGTGTACTGAAACTTTTGCGCGACCTGCGGGAGAAATTCCATATTTCCCTGATCTTCATTACCCACGATGTGGCCTCCGCACGCTATGTGGGCGAGGATGGGCAGATGTTTGTGATTTACAAGGGGATGATTGCCGAGCAGGGGCCCACGGATGATGTGATTTTGCATCCCCAGCACCCCTATACACAGGCGCTGCTAAGCGCCGTGCCTGTGCTCAAGGGGCTGGAGTCTCCGGGATCCGACCGCTACATTCCACTCAAGGAACTGGATCACGGGCAAAGTCCGGAGAATGCCTGCCTGTTCGCCCCCCGCTGTCCTTTCGCCCAGCCCCTGTGCGAAACCGAGCGTCCGGCGCTGCAGGGCGCCTCGGGCCACCAGTATGCCTGCCACTATCCCCAAGAGCGCCACGTGGTGGCGGTGGCCTTGAAGAAGTGACCACGGTCCGCGCCATGACGCTCGCCGACGTGGACGGTTCGGCTGCGCTCATGGCAGAGCAGCCTTTGTGGCAGCGCTACCAGATCAGCCATGCCAAAGCGGCCCGCTATCTGGTGGACCTCCTGGAACGGGGCGAGCAGGGGCTGGTAGCGTCAGGAGAGGAAGGGATTCAGGGACTGGCGGTGCACAGCTGGCAGACATTTGGCGATTCTGGCTACCTGCGGATTCTGGCTGCTTGGCCGGGTCAGGGGTGGGGCGGGCGCTTGCTGGCGGAGGTGGAAAGGGCCTGCGCCGACAAAGGAGTTCCCGCGCTTTTTCTCCTCTGTTCCGACTTCAACATCCGGGCGCAGGACTTTTACCGCCATCACGGCTATGTGCAGGTGGGACGGTTGGCGCAATGGATCCGTCCGGATATCGACGAGCTGATTTTCACAAAACGCATAGAAAAGGGGAGAGCCAGCGATGGGGGACTTTAGTGCGGCGCAGAGTGTGGTCAAACAGGCCGTGGACAGTGGCCTGGTGCCTGGCGCGGTGGCTTATGCCGGCCGGGAATCCGATGTCCTGTTCCGCTATACGGCGGGCCAAGCCCAGATTTACGGAACAAGCCGGCTGATGCACCGAGATACGGTGTTCGACTTGGCGTCTCTGACAAAAGTGGTGGCGACCCTGCCCGCTGTGCTGATTTTGGCGCAGCAGGGAGACTTGCATCTGGAGGCGCCCGTATCCAAATTTTTTGACGCGTTCGGGGAAGGATCCAAGGCGCAGGTGCGGGTGTCCCAGCTCTTGACGCACACCGCTGGGCTGGTGTCGCACCAGCCGTTCTACGAGACGGCGCACACCCGCCAGGACGTATTGAACCTCGTGCTGTCCGAGCCGCTGGCCTACGAGCCGGGGGCACAGGTGGTCTATAGCGATTTGGGATTCATCATTTTGGGAGCGCTGGTTGAAAAAGTCACCGGGACAGAACTGTCGGTCTTCGTGCATGACGAGATATTCAAACCGCTCGGGATGAACCACACCGGCTATACTCCGGACGTGTCCGCTGAGGACGACATTGCGTCCACCGAAGTGGTCAACGGCACGGCCAAAACCGGGGTGGTGCATGACGAGAACGCAGAGGCCATGGGCGGGATTGCGGGGCACGCCGGACTGTTCGCCCCTGCCAAGGACCTTGCCAAGTACCTCGGCATGTGGGCGAGCGATGACAGTGGTCCCCTGAGCCGGGCAGCGCGCGGGAAGGCCGTCGAACTGCAGACCGGGTCTCTGGGCGGACGGCGGGGATGGGGATGGGTGCTGCCAGGAGATCCCCAGTCGGTGGCGGGCGACCTGTGGCCTAAGACTGGGGTCAGCCATACCGGGTTTACGGGAACGTCTCTCGTCTTTGACCGACCTACAGGCAACTGGGCCATCTTGCTGACCAACCGCGTGCATTTGGGGCGGCAGACGGATATCGGCGATTTTCGCAGGAGATTTCACAATGCGGCGGCTTGGGCGCTGTTTCACTGAGAGTGGTGC
>JAKAAS010000220.1 GCA_021802225.1 Bacillota bacterium | reverse complement strand
GCGGCCAGCTGCGCAGTAGCGGGGATGTCCTCTCCATCTACCACCACATGCCACAAATCGCCTGCCACAAACACCTGCGGCAGCACCTCCCCAAAGCCGTCAGCCACGGGATATCCCCGGGAATCCAGCGGCAGCCCGCTGTGCCGTATCCATGCGGGCGGGGTAATGCCGCCAGCCCAGATGAGGATATCATATCCATAATGGTCCCGTTCCAGTTCGATGCGGGAGCTGTTGACCTGCGTCAGCTTCTGGCCCATCACGACGGTTACGCCAGCGGCCCTGAGACGTTTGTAGGCATACGCCGACAAGCCTATGCCGAGGGCGGGCAGAAGCCGTTCGAAGGCCTCGACCAGGATCACGTCGTGGTCGATGGCAAGCATCCCAGCAACCTCCACACCTGTCAGGCCGCCGCCGATGACGGCCACCCTCTGGTCCTTGGCATAGCGCAGAGCATCTTTGATGCCGCGCGCGTCCTGCCCATCGCGGAGCGTGTGGGCCACCTCGCGCAGACCGGGAATAGGGGGTAAAGAGGGTTCCGAACCGGGGCATAAAACCAGCCAGTCGTAGCTGATAGGGTCGCCGCCCGAGAGAATGACCGTTTTGGCGGCAGTATCCAGACCTGTCACGGAGTCGTTCACGCGGGTCAGCGGAGAATCCTTCAGCAACTGGTCGTAGGGCATGACGTGGTGGTCCACGTCGCCGTGTTTGGCCAGGGCCTCCGGCAGCTCCGGAATCAGCTGGTGTCCTTCTCCCGGCTCGATCAAAATCAGTTCCGCGTCGTTAAGTTCCCTAAGGGCGCCGATAGCCCCCAAGCCTGCATAGCCGCCTCCGACAATCACAATCCTCTGCACAAGGCCTTCCTCCTGTATGCGGCTATACCGCCCGATTATATGAGATATATACTAATGATGCCATAATCCCGGATGTTAATCAATTGCTCGGCCTGCCCACCCGGCTAGGCAGCTCCATATCTTGGGCTCAGTGCCAGGATGCGCAACCACAGGCTGCATTAATGGCAGAGTATTCCCACTACGGAGGAGAAGTTGTTTTGGGAAGCGCGCGAATAATGGTTATAATGATAGAATTGGCATAAATAAAAATCTGTGGGGGTGAATGCTATGAGTACGAGGTTTGCATTGGGCGAGGTGCCTTTGATTCCGCCCCAATACCAGCCCTCTGCGCGGATTCCTGTCCGCACACCAGGAGAGTACCAGCAACTGTACCAGTCTTCCATTCAGCATCTTGGTGAGTACTGGGCGTCGGTTGCCCAGGACCTTCAGTGGATGACGCCTTGGACTGCAGATATGGAGGGAGGCCTTCCGGACTTCCGTTTCTTCACCGGCGGCACAGCTAATGTCAGTGTAAACTGCATTGACCGATTTGCCGCCGCAGATGGCGGTAAAACCGCGCTGATCTGGCGGAGTGAGACGGGGGAAGAGCGGCAGTGGACGTACCAGCAGCTTTTGGGGGAAACCGCGCGCTTTGCATACAGCCTGCAGGAGATGGGGATCCGCAAGGGCGATGTGGTCGCCATCTTCCTGCCGAATCTTTTGGAGACATTTGCGGCGGTGCATGCATGTTACCGAATTGGCGCCATCTATAATATTGTCTTTTCAGGATTTTCACCGGAGGCCCTATTTGACCGGCTTGTGGACACACAGCCGCGGGTGGTCGTGACTGCCGACGGAACATACCGCCGCGGCCGGGTGGTGGCTTTGAAGACCGCTCTGGACAAAGTTATTGACCGGCTCCCCAGTATTGAGCATGTGGTCGTGGTGCGCAGAACCAGAGCAGATGTGCCCATGAAACAGCCCCGGGACATTTACTGGGATGAAGTGTTTTCCCCCAGTGGCCCGATGGCCGATCCTGTGCCGGTGGAGGCCAACGAGCCGGGTTTCATTATCTATACCTCCGGCACGACGTCCCGCCCCAAAGGGCTGGTGCACTCTGCGATGGGATTTCTCGTAGGCACCTATCACAATGTCCGGTATTCCCTAGATTTGGGTAAAGATGATGTGTACTGGTGCACGGCGGACACGGGATGGCTCACCTTTCCCATTTTCGAGCTGGTGGGGGGATTGGCCAACGGGGTGACGGCACTGGTGTATGAGGGCGCGATGGACTACCCTGACCCTTCAGCGTTTTACAAGATAATGGCGCAACATCACGTGACCAAAATATTTACGGCGCCGACATGGTTGAGGATGCTGGCCCGTTTCGGCCCGGAATTGCCCGCGGCCTATGATCTGTCAGCATTGAAATTGATCGGGCTGGTCGGGGAACCCTTGGACCCGGCCACGTGGTATTGGGTGCAGCAGCATATTGGGACAGGCCGTGTCGATATCAACAATACGTATGGACAAAGCGAGACGGGAAGCGCCTGGGTATCCTCTGTAGCCGGCGTCACGCCGATGAAGCCGGGTTCGTGCGGTACTGCGCTCCCGGGGCACGCATTCCAAATCGTCGACCCATCCGGAAGGCCCGTCGCAGCCAATGAGACGGGGGTTCTGACCCTGACCGCGCCATTCCCGGCCCTGGCCCGCACCATCTGGCAGGATCCAGATCGCTTCCGCCACCAATACTTTGCAGAATTTCCCGGAAGCTACACGACTTTTGACAGCGCTGTCCAAGATGAGGATGGCCATCTGTGGATTTTGGGCCGCGTGGATGATGTCATCAATGTGGCCGCGCACAGGCTGTCTACAATGGAAATGGAAAGTGCCATTCTCAATCTCGAGGGGATCGCAGAGTCCGCAGTCATTGGCATTGACGACGCGCTGAAAGGCCAGGTGCCCGTCGCGTTCATTACAGTGCGGCCCGGAAGCGGCATAGACGGGGAGTGGGGAATCCGCGTGGCCGACCAGGTGTCTGAGAATATCGGGGCGATAGCAAAGCCGGCCCAGGTCTTTGTGGTGGACGCGATGCCCAAAACTCGCAGCGGGAAAATAGTGAGGCGCCTGCTGAAGGAGATCTTATTGTCGGGCGGCGTGACCGGGGACATCACAGGCCTGGAAAATCCCGAAGTGATTGATGAGCTCTGCTTGAAAATTCATCCCGAAGGCCGCTGAGACTCTCAGCGGCCTTCGGGCTTCTACGAGGATTGCGATCATTCATTCCGTCGACAGACTAGGGTCCACTTGCTCTGAAGACGGGACAATTTTGACCAGCGCACCGATGGGGTCATCCCACACGGCCTGCACCCTCTCCGCTGAGCCGGCCTGGTTGGTGGCTTTAAGCACTTGGAGAGCAGGGGACAAGAGATCCCGAACAGCAGACACATCCGCCGCGTTCAGGGGGCTAATCACCACTTTCGCCGATTCAGCCAGCCGGCTGACCAGCAAATCCGTGGTTAGCCCTTCTTCAGGGCTATGCCTCAAGTAGATCACTCCGCCCGTCATTCCTGAAGCAAGCCACGGGCCAGGATCGCCGAGAATAAGTCCGCGGCCGCGCGTCATGTATTCGAATCCAAAGCCTTTGATGGCGGCGCTGTCCCATAGGGTGGGGGCAGTCTTGGGCGTCGGGAGGCCGTCTCCAAGAATAACCAGATCGGCGCCAGCCAAGCGAATGCCTGCCCGGGCATCGGCACCGCCCTGAACAATGAACAGGCCCCCTTGTGCTCCATAGGCCATGCTTTTACCCACGTGACCCCCGTAGAAGGCCCCTTCCCGGTTGGGAGCTTTCACCACGGCTATCAGCCCGCCTGAAGCCCCTTTGCCCACACCGTCCTGGGCGCCGCCGTGGGCGATCAGGTGAACGCCGTGACTGAGAAACGCCCCGAAGCCCTGGCCGGCAACCCTTTCGACCGGATTCAGAACTGGCGTCTTAATGTCTTTGTACCGGATTCGCTGTCCTGAGACATTAGTGCCGATGGAGCGGCTGTTGCGCAGCCGCACCGGGCCGCTGCTGGGTTTCGCCGAAAATCCCACGGCTTGACTGCCCTGCGCCGCATACTCGTCCTGCTGAACCAAATCGCTCAGTTCGCCGAGAAAGGTTTCATAACCGAGCAGGGACTGGAAAGACGTCTGCTGGAGAAATTGCGACTGACCTACGGCTTCTTGCAGGGACGTGAATCCGAGCGAGCGCAGGTGCATGCGCACCCCCTCGCCGAGCTGGCTGAACAGGGAGACGAGACCAGCCACGGCCGCATCCAAGTCCTGGGGGACAAACCGTTTCAGTCCCCGCATTTCCGCCTCTTCCACTGACTCAATCTGGGTCGTGATGCCAACATGGCAAGTATCCAACTGGCATCCGCGGCACACTGTGCATCCCAATGCCATCATGCTGAGTGTGCCGAATCCGACCCGGTTTGCTCCGAGGAGCACCAGACGCACAACGTCTTGCGCACTCCGCATGCCACCGTCTGCCCACAACTCCACCCGGTCACGCAGTCCGGCCAAAGTCAGGGCGGTGTGGGTGAGAGGAACACCAATGTCCGCCGGCAGACCCACATGGCGCAGGGCGTGCACGCGGGCCGCACCGGTGCCGCCATCAAATCCGGAGAGGTTGATGACGTCAGCCCCGGCTTTGACAATGCCTACCGCAATCGTACCAATGTTGGGAACAATAGGCACTTTCACCACCACCAGCAGTTCCGGATTAGCCTCCTTGAGTTCGTCAATCAACTCTTTGAGGTCTTCGATAGCATACAGGTCATGGTTGTTGCTCGGAGAAATCAGGTCCACGCCCGGCACCGCGCTGCGCGCCTCGGCGACCTTTACGGAAACTTTTTTGCCCGGCAAGTGGCCCCCTTCACCGGGTTTCGCTCCTTGGCCGATTTTGATTTCGGCATAGCGGGGACT
>JAKAAS010000219.1 GCA_021802225.1 Bacillota bacterium | reverse complement strand
GCCGGATCCCCATGTACACCCGCGCAATGGCAAAGCGCACTGAGAGACAGATCAATCTCACAATCGGATTTTGCTCTTTGTAGCCGTTCTCAGAGATCCACCACAAAGTCCATATTGGAGATTAACGATGGCCACCAAAAAGATTCAATCAACAATAGAAATCCGGATACCCAAAGGGACCCAAGGAAACACCAATCAACCTACCATCAATCGTAATCATTACTCTTCCGAAATTCCCAGTGGTCACTAACCTGACTAAGCAATTCGTTAACGCGTTTAAGAGTTTTGGAATCCAACTCTTTCTGAGTTGTGTTGAGTTCAAACGAAACGCGGATGGTTGGTGACCATTCTTGTAAAGCCTGTACCAACTCACCCACGACCTCCGCCAGGTTTTGAATTTCAGCGGGTTTTAGCACGCGCTCTGACCGTATCTGTTTATCGGTGTCTCGTGACCCATCAGGGGTGAGCGGTTGAGGTCGTGGCCCTTCTGGTCTTCGAATCCTGACCGAGTCTGCCTCACTCAATTCACATGGCCAATGGGCATGGTCTGTCTCCAGGGTAATCAGTCCGGCATGTCTTGCCTCCGTAATGGCTTGCCGAATAAGGGACCATGGTAAGGGGCGGTCGTGTTGTTGTGAAAGTGCAAGCGAAACCGATAGAGCCGTGGCCAGACCATCCTGCCATGCCTCTGGAAGCTTTTCCGGTAAAACATCAAACACCGAAAGGGGTGAAGGAGGCCCATATAAGAAGGCCCCCGGCATGACAACGCCTTCCGGCACGGGCTCTTCCCACACACTCACTGTCCCGTTGACTAACCATAGGTGTCCGCTGTGTACGGCGCCGCAAATGGCCTGCGATATGGCAGCGACTGGCACTCGGGGAATAGGGAGGGGGTCATCATATCCATTGTGGGTCACCATCAGGGTAGCACCCCCCCCCAAAAATCTTCTGGAGGGATTCAACGGGGAGTTCCTCATGGTCGTCCCACAAGCCTGGCAAATTGCCCGGGGTCAATACGTTGGAATACAGGTGATCCAGTTCTGCTGCTTCCGGCAAAACCACTTCCATGGTGGGCTCGGTGAGGTCCGCAGGGTCAACGGGCTCCCGCCACCAGGTGCGATACGTCCGATCTGGGCGCCAAACCCGAAGCACAAAGAGGCCCTCGGACATGCCTTGGATGACAGTATCTCGAATGCCTTGCGTACGGAGCATCTTGGGCAAAGCTGGTACGTCGGCAAAGGCTGTTTCCAAATCTTTCAGTCGGCGGGCGGTATCGCCCTGTCTCCAAAGTTCATAGGGTCCACCCGGCAAGAGAGCCTCCGCACTGATGGCCGTGTCTTGGATGCGCGAGCGTTCATCATTCTTGATTTGTTCAAACAGCGGACGCCGAGTGTCCACGGTCATTTTAAAGGCCTCGGGTTTACCATCCTTTGAAATAGTCACCACGACACAATACGATTGTTGGATGAGGGGGCCCAGGGTCTCCCAACTGCTCCTTTGATAGTGGGTTAACAACTTCTTTCGCGCGGGATCCATGTCTTGTGTCGCCAGTTGTTCCGCCACGGTATCCCATGCCAACGCCGTCGCCAACTGTTCGCGAATGGCTGGAAGCGCCGTGCGATCTAAAGTGGCCAGCACTACTGCATTGCGATGCACTCGCGGTCTATCTGCCGTCGTCGTGTCCTCTAAAAACTTTCGAGCGTTGGCGCTAGGATTGCCAGAGATGGACGCCGCCTCGAATCCCAAGACCGCATAATGAAACTTGCCGTCGTCATCGATGTCCGCGGGCCTTTTGGGCAAAAAGTGCACCACCGCGCCCGCCGCATTAGCGCCTTGAGTCAACGCTTTGACTGTCTTAATTTCCTCCATCAATCGTGACTCGATAAGATCCGTCTGGGAGACCACCCGCATCAGCGCGTCATTATGCATCTGTTTCAGGTTGGGACGTGACCCGAGTCGCCAAGCTGAGGGCAGGCCATAATCCCCTCTTCCTTCGGTTAAGTATGCCTCGTCTAAAAACCAGGACGTATGGGCCCACGCTCGTAACGCTTTGGCGAACTCAATGCGATCAGGTTGAGATGACCCTATTAAGACAAGCAACTCCCGGGTGCTGGTCCGTTGGCCAATCGGCTGCGAATGAAGAAATGTGGCGATGACTGCTTGTTCCCCTTCACGAGACTTTATGGCCGGAAAATCCTCTTGAATCCGTTGGGCTTTTTCGAGCTCGCCCTGCAGGATCGTGAGCCATTCTTGGCGTTTACCTTCGTATTCTTCGGTTGCCGCCACTGTTGCCAGCTCCCGGGTCGCCGCACTGAGTTCATGATGTCCCGGCGGTGCCAAAAAGATATTCGTGCTGATAAGGGGTTGGTCATCCCATTCCACGGCCTCTCTGAGCGCTAACGCAAAGGTCCGCAAAATCCCTCGCGTGCGTTGAAACCCTTCCAGTTGGGTCCACTTGGTATAAAATACATCAGTCAGATCGGGATGAAAGGGATAATGATTGCCGTAGCGTTCTTCTGCCTGCACTCCCTCCTTGCGCGTGGTGTCATCCAATGCCTGAATGCCTCGGAGTGCTGCCACCACGGCTGGTCGAAAACGATCTTTGTCTCGAATCGAGTGGGGAGTAAAAAATTGGCGCCGCAGGATTTCCGCCACGTCGTCTTTGCCGACTGGCTGAATACTGTGTTCCTGTTCCCGGCGAAAAATTTCCGCCAAATCCCGGCTAAGCTCCTTGCCCATGACATCGTTTTTCCGCGGATCACTAGCTAACAGCGAGACCACCATGGCGCAGCGGGGAGTTTTTGTAACTGCTTGGGTAAGGTATTGAAAGAAATTTTGCATCCGCCCCCGCCAAGACGGATCTTGCGCGATTTTCTCCCGCACATACATGAGGACCTCATCCATGAGGATCAGGGTCGCTAAATCATCATGAGCCGGCCAGGCTAAAAGTTCCGTCAGCAAGTTTTCGGCGGGAGCTGCTTCACGTTCTTCCGCCACATTGTCGGCATGCAGCATTTTGAGCCCATCGTCACCCGCCAATTGATAAGCGACAAGACTCCACGGCTGTTTGAGCCATCGGCGGTGTCCCCAGGGATCTTGGATTTCCATCCCCTTGTCCACGTCCAGTTTGTCAAAAGGGAGGCAGACCACACGAGCGGCCGGAAACGGCATCCCGGCATGTTCGCGAAATTCCTTGACCGCGGGCAAATCGGGGAGGCGGTCACCCCCATTCATGAGTCGGTACAAGGTGATGAGGGTATGGGTCTTGCCACCACCATAAGTGAGTTCCAGTTGCCGAATAGCTTTCTCACTTTTCCCCTGAAGCCGGAGGATCACATCTTTGACCAATTCCCGTAGATTGAAAGTGGGATACGTCAAGCTGAAGAACTCATACGGATCCCGATATTGCATCGGCCCCCGGTCCAAAATCACATCGTAAAGATCGGCCGCAAAACGAGCGAGCGACAAGTCTCCCGTTTTGACATCTTCACGTAGGGTTACAACTTCCCGCCACGGGGTCCATTCACTTTTGGCCATTGTCAATCCTCCGTTCCCAAGAATCGTTGTTGCAGGGTGTCGGCAGCCAATCCTCGTCCCTGTATATGATTGCTTAAACTTTCCAAAACCGCACGCTCCTGACTGCCCGCTTCGGCTAATTCAATTAAAGCCTGCAGCAATGGCGGAAACAGGGGATTTCTTCTTAAGCCGCGACGGTCTAGATAGGTGTCTACCGGGACGACATCGCCTCCTTGCCACAGATGCATCAATCGGTGGATTTGGTCAATCAACGGCGCAGGGCGCCCCGGAACATCTTCCCCTAACGCTTTGCTGGTTCGCTGCCGCCAAGCCTTCAAGTGCACAGTATCCCCTTTGGCACTATCCTCTTCGACGTCCTCGTCGGGTTCCTGTTCGTCATCATCGCGGGCCGATCCCGTGCTCGTCAAAAGATCCCACTGGTGGGTCAACGTCGTATCCGATAGCCCACAAGATATGGCATAAAGAATGACGGCCCCAATCGGCGCCTTTTCCATCCTAAAGTCATACCGGTGTAAGAGATAGTACGTGGTCACATCATCCAATCCGGAGACCGCTTTCATTCCTCCCATTTCGCTGAGTACGCGGCCCACAACAAAGTCTACCACCAGGCGGCGTACCTGTTGCAAAAATTCGCTCACCGTCACGACCTCGCCGGGGCTGTTGGCTTTTTTCACCACTGGATAACGGCTATACGCTTCCAGTGCGGGTCCCGTCGCCGCCCACACAAAGTCCGGTCCCCGGATCCCCGCGTCCCAATAGTCATGGAGACGTTTTGTTAAGCGTTCTTGCATAGCCTCCAGCACCCGGGTGTCCCACCCGGGACGGGCTATGGCCTCCCGTTTCTTGCAGACCAGCCAGACAGAGGACGACAACGCCGCAGACGATTGAGCCCTGGTTCTGTTTCCCATCTCTGTTTGAATCGGCCAGCTCGCATCCACCACAAACCCTGCACGAATGATGGCAGAGACCAATGTCTCCCACGCATCCGGTTGTTTGTGCGCAAAAACAATAACCAATCGGCCCTCAGGCTTCAGAGCGTCCTGGCACTGCTGAAAGGCTTGAAACATCCCATTTTCATAGGCTTGTTTTGATTGTTCCTTATCCCCGCTAAATCGGCTAGCGTCGTCAATGAGTTCTCCGTCACTTCTTTCACTATCCCATTTTGGACCCATAACATCTAAAAATTCCTGGCCCAATCCATTTGTGTCTAAACCATTTAATCCCCGTTTTAGCCAAATATAGAAAAAGTCCATTAGATCAGAATAGGGTATTGCATCATAA
>JAKAAS010000218.1 GCA_021802225.1 Bacillota bacterium | reverse complement strand
AGAATTCGCCGGCAGTGAAGGCGACTCAACACGGGGGAGCATTCTCGTGCAGGAAAAAATCACAAAGTGCCGAATACAAGAAGCGGGAGGCGCTGCGAAGTGTGGGGAATTGACGGAGGCGGCTCATCGACGCGGGGCATTGCGCTCAAGCCCCAGGAAGAGTGGGGGCCCGTAGCGAGCGCGGGGGCGTCCAATATTCTAGTCGTCGGCCAAGAGGCCGCTTTTTCCGCAGTGGACCGCGTGCTCGCGGAGCTCGAGCCGGAATCGAACGGCAGCGGGGTGGCAGGACTGGCCGGCGCGGACCGGCCGGCCGTGTTTTCGGCCTGGCAGGAGTTTTTTCGCCAGCGCCAGCTGTCAAGAGTGTGGATCGTGGGCGACTACTGGCTGCCGTGGGGGGCATACACCGGCGGGAGGGACGGGGCTGTGGCCATACTGGGAACCGGCTCGCTGTTTTTCTCGGTGTGGGAGGGACGTCTTTTGCGGGCGGGGGGTTACGGATGGAAAATCGGGGACCCCGGTTCGGGGCTGCTGCTGGGACAGCAGGCTCTGCGAGCGGCGGCGCAGTCCCTGGAAGGGTCCGGGCCGCCGAGCGCGCTGGGGGCGGCCGCCCTCGAATTTTTTGGGGCGCGCGACCTGCCCGCTCTGCTGAATACTCTGTACGCTCCAGATATGCCGTGGAGGCACGTCGCCGACTTTGCTCCGGCAGTGTTCCGCGAGGCGGCTTCTGGAGACAGCGCCAGTGCGGGTCTGCTCGCAGCCGAAGCCCGCAGCATTGTCCGCTGCCTGCAGCTTATGCCGCCAGGAGACAGGGGCTTGGGACCTCTAACGGTCGGGTTGAGCGGGGGCCTGGCTGCGGCCTGGCTGCCCTATTTGGAACCGCTTTTGGCCCAGGAGGGCTCTGTATCTGTGAGCATTGTCAAAGAACTTCCCGTACAGGGGGCTGCGCGGCTTGCAGCTCTGTGGGAACAAGAAAGGCGGCCATATAATTGTGAGCAATGAAATTGAGGCCCGAGTCTATCTGGCCGCTACCGGGAACCTGATTCCCGCGCGGGTCCAGTGGAATAACCAGGGGCGGATCTCCCGGATCTCCCGGCTGGATACGAGGACAACAAGTTTGCCCATTTTACTGCCGGGATTTATTGACGAGCACATTCACGGGGCGGACGGCCACGACGTCATGGAAGCTACTGCGGACAGCTGGCGCCATATCGAACAGGCGTTGGCGCGCCACGGGGTGACCGGATTTCTGGCGACCACCATCACCGCGCCCTGGCCGGAACTGATGGCCGTGGCCGACCTGGCCCGAACCTACGAGGTCGGCAGAGACAGCATATGTCTGGGAATGCACTGGGAAGGGCCGTATCTTGACCCCGGGTATAAAGGGGCGCAGCCGGAAGAATCCATCCGCCCCATCGTCCTGAGCGAAATCGAGCACATTATTGCCCGCTCCCAAAACGCCCGCCTGCCCTTGCAGCTCATGACTGTGGCGCCCAACCAGCCCGGGGCTCTGGAGGCGGTCCGGCTTCTCGTTGCCAGCGGCGTCAGGGTCAACATGGGGCACTCGGGGGCGACCCGCGACGAAGCCTTGGCAGGGATTTCTGCCGGTGCGGACGGGGTGACCCACCTGTTCAATGCCATGGCCCCGCTTCACCACCGCGAACCGGGACTAATCGGGGTCGGGCTGACGTCTGAGAAGGCGTGGGTGGAACTGATCACGGACGGGGTCCACATTCACCCCGACATCGTGCGCATGGTCTTTGCGCTGGCCGCTCCGCGCGTCATCCTGGTGACAGACGGCATTTCAGCGATTGACTGTCAGCCCGGCCGCCACCGTCTGGGCCAGTGGATGGTGAATGTGGACGGCGCCTCCGCGCGCCTTGATGACGGCACCTTGGCGGGGAGCATCCTCACCCCCGACCAGTCCTTGCGCAACCTTCTGGACTGGGGGATTTCATTGCGGGCCATTGTAGGCGGTTGGTCCGAAGCTCCGGCGAGGCGCCTCCAGCTCGAGGGCCGGGGCCGGATCGAAGAAGGGGCATGGGCTGACATGGTGGAGCTTGATGCGCAGTACCAGGTGCGGGGAACCATCAAGAACGGGCAGTGGATATACCGGCGGTAGGGGGAGATGAAGGACTGATCCCCTCTACCGCGGCTGTTCAATAGAAAGGTGTGAAATTCCACCCCATAGACCAGGACCAGAAGAGTCCGAGAGCGAGCAGCGGACCGAGTTCAATACCGACGACAAACGCTGCCTGCCAGCGGGAGATGCCTAGCGTCCTGGCCATGTTTCCGATGAGAAATGCCACGGCCGCCATCCCTACCAGCGCCGGTACCCAGACCGTCGACGTCGCCACCGCCGCCAGAGCGGTGGCGGCTATCCACGGCCCTTCCGCCATGAATACCAGTTCAGTGTCTTTCACAGATTTATACATCCCCAGGCTCGCAAGCAAGGCTCCCGCGACCCGCGCCAGCACGGCCACAAAGGCGTAGCCGGCGGCGAACACCACGAAGATGCCCAGGACTGTCCGGGTAAGCGCGCGCCCCGCGGGAAGAATACTAAAGAATTGGTAGAGCGATACTAGCACCGCGGTTGCCGTGAGACTCCACCAGTATGCGTCGTGCACATTCTGGTAGTCGCGGGCCCGGGGCCGGAGACCTGATCCTCGCCAGGGCGGCCGCCAGGACAGCATCCGGTAGTTCATGGGCCCTGGGAGCAGGCGTTCTTTGCGCATGCCGTTGCCTCCTTTTCGTTTCCGGGGACTGCCGCAGCAATCCCGTTTCAGGATGTCTATGCGGAAATCCGGCGCAATATCCTTATCAGATCATTATAGATTTCTTATAGATATTTTTTAGGATTGTTGCTACAATAGGGGTGTCAGAATATCATTACTAACGGAGTGCGATTTGAGGATGTGATGCGGAATGCCGATCCACGGTCCTGACGAGCCGGTGTATACCATTGGCGTGATGGCGCGGCTGGTTGGAGTGTCGTCGCAGATGCTTCGGGTCTGGGAGAGGGAATGCCTGTTAGCCCCTGCCCGCACCGAAAGCAATAACCGTCTGTATTCGGAAAATGACTATTACCGCCTGGTCAGGATTCGCGAACTCACCCAGCAAGGGGTGAATGCTGCAGGGATACGCATGGTTCTGGGCATTACGGAGATTCCGGCGAAGCATTACATAGAACGTACTACGGACGACAAGGAGAGGAAATTGAATTATGGCCAAGGTCGTAGGAATCGATTTGGGAACGACTAACTCTGTTATTGCGGTGATGGAGGGAGGACAGCCGACAGTTATTCTCAACACCGAGGGAAGTCGGTTGACCCCATCAGTGGTAGGATTTGCCAAGAACGGGGAGCGCCTCGTAGGGCAGTTGGCGCGGCGCCAAGCTGTGATGAACCCCGAGAACACGGTATTTTCGATTAAGCGTTTTATCGGACGCCGGTTTGATGAGGTGTCCCAGGAGCGCGAGCGGGTGCCTTATAAAGTCGTGGAAGGGCCAAACAAGCAAGTCTTGATCGACTTGCCCAATTCCGGCAAAAAGATGACCCCGGAAGAACTCTCGGCGATGATTTTGGGCAAATTGAAGAGCGATGCGGAGAAATATCTGGGAGAGACAGTCACCCAGGCGGTCATTACAGTCCCCGCCTATTTTAACGATGCCGAGCGTCAAGCGACCAAAGATGCCGGAAAGATTGCGGGTCTGGAAGTGCTCCGCATCATCAATGAGCCGACGGCCGCCGCCTTGGCATACGGTCTTGACAAGCAGAAAAACGAGACCATTCTGGTTTGGGACTTGGGTGGAGGAACTTTCGACGTGTCGGTCCTGGAAGTGGGGGACGGCGTTTTTGAGGTGAAATCCACGGCAGGCGACACGCACTTGGGCGGCGACGACTATGACATGAAGCTGGTGGATTATGTTGCAGCCGAGTTCAAGCGCGAAAATGGCATTGACCTGCGGGCAGACCGGCAGGCTCTGCAGCGTCTGATTGAGGCTGCGGAAAAAGCCAAGATCGAGCTCTCATCTGTGACAGAGACCCAAGTCAGCCTGCCGTTCATCACGGCTGACCAGACGGGCCCCAAGCATTTGGAGCTGACCGTGACCCGCGCCAAATTTGAAGAACTGACCAAGGACCTGACCGAGCGCACTGTGATTCCGTTCAAGCAGGCGCTGCAGGATGCGAAACTGTCTGAGAGCCAGATCAATGAAATCATTCTGGTAGGCGGGTCGACCCGGATGCCTGTGATTCAGGAACTGGTGAAGAAGCTGACGGGCAAAGAGCCGAACCGGGGCGTCAACCCCGACGAAGTGGTGGCCATAGGCGCAGCGATTCAAGGAGGCGTGCTGGCCGGGGAAGTCAAGGATGTGATCCTACTTGATGTTACGCCTCTGTCCCTCGGCATTGAAACCATGGGCGGGGTCTTCACCAAGCTGATTGACCGCAACACGACCATCCCGACCCGAAAGAGCGAGACTTTTACCACCGCCTCCGACAACCAGACTTCGGTGGAGATTCATGTGCTGCAGGGCGAGCGCCCGATGGCTGCAGACAACCGGACTCTGGCCCGTTTCAGCTTGGCCGATATTCCGTCGGCGCCGCGGGGCGTGCCTCAGATTGAGGTGACCTTCGATATCGATGCCAACGGCATTGTCAACGTGTCGGCCAAGGATTTGGGCACGGGCAAGGAACAGCGGATTACCGTGGCCGCGTCCACCCAGCTTTCCAAAGAGGAAGTTGAAAAAATGGTCCGCGAAGCTCAGGACAAGGCGCAGGAAGATGAAGAGCGCCGCCAGCTGGTCGACTTGAAGAACCGTGCGG
>JAKAAS010000217.1 GCA_021802225.1 Bacillota bacterium | reverse complement strand
TTTTTGCATTTGGAATGGTCCCGCGACCTTCCTTCACTTTACGAGGAGAGCAAATTGATGGGAGTTTTGAGTTGGATCATGAGACCTACCTGCTCGAAGCAAAATGGCATAATGAACCAATAGGACAAAGGGATGTGCGTGCTTTCGGGGCTCTTGTAGATGACCGCGCACGATGGTCAAGAGGTCTGTTTGTCAGTTACAGTGGTTTTTCAGAGGATGCGCTGGACTCACTTCGCCGAGGAGGTGCTACGGTAATAGGTTTGAATGGACAGGATTTGCATTTTATCCTGAATGGCCATATAAGCTTGGATGAGGCGCTACGGGCTAAAGTACGGTGGAAAGCCGAAACTGGTGAATTTTATGTCCCTATATACAATTTATTACGGTAGTTGCATCAGGCGATTAATTGAAACGGGATGGTGACTATATGCCGATTAACCAAGCCCCACACAACGCAATATTCGACGAGCTGCGTGTCCGTCAGATACCATGGTCTGGTCGGTTCAACGAGGTAGAATTTTTGGAGAGATTGTATGAGTTGTCCCAGATGCCGTCGAAAGATCCTCGATTTCGCAGTGCAGCGGGCGATATCTATCAACATCGAGTAAATTGGCAGGATTGGACCGATGATTGGATTTTTCAGGACGAGAGATTCGACCTCTATTACGATGATGAGAGGTTTGTGAGGTTTCTGGCGGAAACTGTACATCCTGCGGTTAGACCTAACACTGAGCAGGTAACCGACCTCGTGGACACATATAATCACTACTTGCGAGCGGATGGGTGGGAATTGGTTCAGGTAAGTGACATTTCTGGGAGGCCTGTCTATGGTGCTCAGAAGCGCAGTCCGATCCCGAGTCCTACTCGCCAAATTGAACAAACGGTGGTGGCGGGTGATTTCCACTACCTTGACCAACAGATACGTCGCATGCATGGAGCAATTGCGGCGGGGGACCCCGATTTGGCTATTGGAACCGCTAAAGAATTGGTAGAGACCGTTTGTAAGACCATACTTCAGGACCTTAACGGAGAATTCGACACTAGTTGGAGTCTGGGGAGAATGTTTAAGGCGGCGAACGAAAGTCTCGGTATGTCATCTTTTGGGGACGACGCACATCCTGAAGCAGTTCGAAGGATTACCGGTGGATTGAATACAGTCGTTGCGGGATTGTCTGAGTTACGAAATGAATTCGGGACAGGGCATGGTCGGGTTGCTAGTTCAACGAGCTTAGATGGACCAATGGCGCGAATGGCAGTTGGGGCGGCATCGACGATCGCATTTTACTTATTTGAACGATATAACGAAATAAAGAAAAGAGATGGCGTAAGCTAGATTTTCTGAGTAATACCATATTCGTGAAGGTCCTGTTATCGCGGTGTAAATAGGCGACTATAAGTCGTGTTGCGTTGATTGCGGCTCCGCAATGGGAGAGGTTAAGGGAACACACCGGGATATAGGTTTACCGGTAAGGCAAAAATTTTAGAGCGTGAAGCTAATGCGGAAATGTTCGGCGCGAGACCGGATGATTTGGTAGCAGTCTCGCTAACCACTCGCGGTATGTTAGAAGTGAGACAACTGTTGAACTAGCAGGAGTTTCACTTTGTGCCAACCAACTCAAGAGGGCCCACATTTTCGGATGACCCATGCGAATTCCCAGTCTTAATCCCGGAATGCGGGAAATTCCTTGTCCCGTTACTTCAGTCCAAAGCGCGCACAATGTTTTCGCTGTCTCGCTACTCCCTATCACTTCATATGCAGTCCCTTGCGACTTTTCCGGATTCTCCAACACCCACGCCGCCATTCGACCGACATCTTGGAGGGTCGTCAGCGGAATGCGACTATCCTTTGGCATCACGGCTCGCAGAGTGGCAAGGAACAACCGGCCGACCAACAGCCTGTGGTCATCCAGTAGTTTTTGAATCGGTTGAGCAAAGGGTAAGCTTGCGCCCAAAAAGTCGTCCATAAAAAGGCCCGGTCGCAAGATCGTGAAGGACAGTCCCGAACGTCTCAATTTCTCCTCGAGGATGGCCTTACCATCAATGGCCGCCACATGCTGATGCTGTTCCGCACCCAACCCTGAACTGTAGACGATATGGGCGTGGTTGTTGGCGTTGATCGCCGCTTGGATGACATGGGACCCGAGACGCACTTCGTCTTTGAGCCCCAGATCCCAGAAGTTTTGCACGCTGAAGACTCCTGTCACCGCCGTAATGGCGTTGGTCAAGGCGGGAAGATCTGCCATATCTCCGGTGACGAGGTGGGCTCCCTGACTCTTTAACGCCTGCGCCTTCGTGCTTTCCGCATTGCGCGTGAACGCATGCACCGTCCATCCCTCGTCTAACAGCGCTTTAGCGACGTGGCCTCCCTGATTCCCTGTGGCGCCGATGACCAGAATGGGACCTTTTTGCGGGGTCACAACGCCTGTTCCTGAGTTCGGGGAGGCCGACGCCATTGATGCCATAGGAGAAGGCCGACGAGCCCCGTGACTTGAATGATGACATAAGACAGGGGAGCATTATGCGTTGGTAAGGGTAAGAGAACCAGTTGGGTCACAATGTGAGCCAGTCCGAGAATTCCGGCGGCCACTTGGCGAGAGGGGATCGTGCTGACCGGTCCGATAATCAGGGCAATCCAGACCCAGAGACTGAGATTGGTGCCGTCGGATAAAATTGATAGCAACAAGACCGCCAGCGAGAGAATGATCCAGAGCACGATACGCAACGCCTTGGAGTCATGTCGACTAAAGGTCAGGTAAAGCGTCACCAGCCCGGCTAGTACCCAGGGAAGAAAGAAGGGGAAGGGCACCGGCCCATGGACTAAGCGAAAGACATTGGCGACATCGATGATAAGGCTGATGAAAAGGATCCCAAAGAGCCATTGGGGCTTACGTGCGTTATCCATGGACAATTTGCCACCATCCTCCCAAAAGATATTTATCCGGTCCCGCTGCCCACGTGTTTACATAGCCGGTGACGCGGCCATTGCCGTGCGCCGTGACTTCATTCACAACCCAATAGATTTTGGTGTTGGCGAACGCGGGCGCGTCTTCAATGGCAAAGGTCCATCCCGACGCGGTGCCTTGAGTTTCCCCATGCCCTTGGCTGTTGGCCATGAAATAGTCGCCATCGGGAAACGGATGACGCACATAGTCCCACGTGTGATAGCCGGTCACTTGCTGGCCATTATACGAGAAGCTGATGAAGTTCCACACAATCCCGACCGTGATCCCTAAAAAATCATTCCATCCGGTTTCCGTATAGGCACCGGATATGCTGGGATCGCCTCCGGGCGGCGGACCCACCCGATAGGCGGGTTGCAGCATGGGCGCCGCTGCCACCTTGCCCAGGCTTTTCATCGAGGGAATGCCGATCTTGACCAACGCCGTATCTTGCCGGGTATTCAGTGCCACTTCCCGAATCGCGACGGTCTGTCCGGGACTGACCGTGATGGACACGGACCGTTGATTCAACGGGATTTGATAATAGTGGGCGTCACGCATGTAAAAGTGCACGGACTGGGGTGGCGCAGCGAGTGTCGTGGTGCCTGCGTAGAATCGGGGATTAGGCACCAAGCGGGACATACCCGTCACCTGCCACGGCACCGATGGGGTTGTGGCGGCCTTGGCAGGCCATGGGATCAAGGTCGCTGCCAAGGCGATGAGGGTCGCCCAAAGTGCCTGCGGTCTCATGGTCTCTCCTCCTGTCGCTTTCGTCGTTCCTGTTCTTCCTGTCTATTGTGGGCGGTATTCCGGTCTCTAGACAGGGAGAGATGAGGGGGTATACCGGGGTATTTTTCCCCGTCTATGGCAACTCTTCGCGAGAGGACACGCCGAATTTGCGATAGATGTGGCGCGTATGCGTTTTGACCGTGCCATATTCGATGGTACAGAGCTCCGCAATTTCGGTGAGCTTCTTCCCCGCTTTGAGATGTTCATAGATTTCGCGTTCCCGCTCGGTCAATCGGTCCACGCTGTGGAGATCTGTGGGTGAGGTCTCGGTATGCGCCACCCTGGGAAGCCCGGATTTCTTGGGGTCTGAGACAAGGCTCACGGAGACCGGCACCAGGCCGATGATGAGCAGCACCAGCGCCCAAAAGATCAAAAGTCCGGGAGAAAACGCGGCGTGGCCTACCGCCTTTTGATAGAACCAGGTGCCCAGCAGCAAGAGTTCGGTGGCTAGGGTGCCAAAGAGACCGCCGACCCAATTCCAATAGGCCCATCCTTCGAAGGCTAAGAGAGGGAGGAGGACCGGGGAATCCGTGTTGGTGGGAAAGGCAAATTGCAACAGCACCAGGGCGGCCAACAGCGTATCCAAAGCCATGGCTATGAGGCTTAAGAGCGTACCATAGGTCACGAAATCCACAAAGCGCCCGGTGAGCCAGAGAACGCCGTCATAGACGAGGAGGAAGCCCACCAACGGCCACCCAATCGGTAGCGGCACATGATAGTGGGGTGCTTCAAGGACGATCCAGGCAATGAGCAGGGCCAGAGCGAAGCGGTAAACAGTGAAGAGACCAAAAATCCGTCGAGATGGTGCGCCGGGCATGGTTCATCCCCCCTTTAGCCGGCTGCAATGGTCATGGTCGGTTATGGTGACGTGCGGATTTGTCCTTGCTGACGCAAGGTGTCGTAATAGTGAGCGAGGGCGGCGGCCACAATCTCGCTTTTTTGACGCCCCGTTTCGCGCCAGAGATGGTCCAATTGGGCCCGGCAGGCCGGTGTGACATAGAGGGATATGCGTGCGGTCTTCTCTTCGGTTGGCAAGAGCCCCATCCTCCCTTGGAATATTTACCCAAGAGTATAGCACAAAAACGCGCGCGGTGGCGATCCGTCTTGCCGAGT
>JAKAAS010000216.1 GCA_021802225.1 Bacillota bacterium | reverse complement strand
GCATACCAAATTCCGCTAACCTGAGCCAAGCAAGCCATGCGACACGCTTCGCCACCAATCGCAGACACCGACGGTAGTCGCGTAAGGTCCAACCGATACTCGTGGGTGAAGGGGCCACTATTCACCGGCGCAAGCCAATGATTGTCCTTTACCACTTTCGGCAACTTGCGTTTGGCGCGTGGCAATTCCGAATTTGACGTCTGCTGTTGGCCGACCACCGGCACAACGGCAGTAAGCGTTCCGCATACTGTCCAAAGTCCGGAAAGACCCCATCCCGATGTGGCCATACCGCATCAAAAACTGCATAGCTTCGATCCACGGAACTCCAAGATGGTCCGAAATCGAACGCCCTCCGCCATGGTTACCCATTCCAGACTTACATACATGATTTCACCCCACAACAGTATTGAAACATCTGTTTGTGGAAATCACAACCATAAATGTACACAGGTATGTATAACACACTAAAAGGGATTCCAAACTACCTGTGTAGTATTGGAACCCCTTGATTAGTCAAGCATTTTGGATGACCTCTAGGAAAACTAGTTAGTGGTCCCCTAACATTTTGAGTAACCGCACGACTGGCAATGCTGGCAACCCTCTTCATACACTAGTGTCGGCGCGTCGCATAGAGGGCACAAGTCCAAATGCGGCGAGCTATGGCGCGCATCAGATTCCGGCAATGTTTCGCGGACGTCCTCGTGGCGTGCAGCCGCTACCTCGCTGGGCTCACTGCGCAGATGGGACTCCAGCAATTGGCCAATGGCGTCGACCACGCTGAGTACGCGGCCTGGACCAAATCCCATCTGATTCGCTCCTCCAATGCCCTTCAACTGCTCTGCTACCAACTCGAGACGCCGGCGCGGACTCAGGTTTCCGTTCGACCGCAGGTACAAGCTGATAACGCGGCCCAAAGACTCCATGAAGGACTGGACCTCAGATCCCGCACGGCCCAGCAGCATGAAAACTTCAAAAGGATTGTCATCGACCTCGTTGATCACAACCCGAGCTGTTCCCGCCGGCGTTTCCTTGCGGTACGTGCGCCCGTGGATCAATGACGGCACCGGATAAACCTCAAGTTGCCCGCCTGCAGACGGATTTGCAGAATTTGTGGTGGGAACGTTAGTCTTCTGGTCGTCCACCAAGTGGAGAACCTGCTCGCTGCGGCTTTGGTCGCGGTAAATCGTGACCCCTTTGCACCCTAGGTCATAGGCCAGCTCGTAAAGTTTCTCAGTGTCTTCCACGGTATAAGTGCTAGGCGCATTCGCTGTTTTGGAAATGCTCGAGTCTGTCCATTTCTGAATAGCTGCCTGAACATAAACATGCTCTTCTGGCGTCAGGTCCATCGCCCCGACAAAATACGCGGGCAATTCCTCTTCCGGATGAGCTGTCTTCCACTCCGCCGCAACCGGTACATACTGCTCGTCATATCCCAGACGGGACTGCCGGAAATACGTCAGAGCATAGTAAGGCTCAATTCCGGTGCTTGTCCCCACCATCGTGCCAACCGTGCCCGTAGGAGCCTGGGTTAATATCGTGACATTGCGCACGCCATGCTCATGAATGGCATGCCGTAGGTTCTCGGGCAAGCGCTTGATGAATCCGCTCTGCAGATAGAGATCGGGATCGAAGGCGGGAAACGCGCCTTTCTCTTTGGCCAGCTCTACATCATAATCGTAGGCCTGGACGGCAATGTACTGATAGAGGCGTTCAATGAAGTCCAGAGATTCCGGGCTGCCGTAGCGCAATTCCAAACGGATCAGCAACTCCCCCAGGCCCATCGTGCCCAAGCCAATCCGGCGTTCTTTTTGCTGGTTATCATAATTCTGCTGGAAAAAATATGGCGTCGCGTCGACAATGTCGTCCAGAAAGCGCGTCCCGACCCGAACGGTTTCCCGCAAGGCGTCCCAGTTCACGTCATGGGCGGCTGGATCATAAAAAGCCGCCAAGTTGATGTGACCCAAGGTGCATACGCCCCATGCCGGCAGAGGCTGCTCCGCGCACGGATTTGTGCTGATCAGCGGGTTGAAGTACCAGCTGTTGGAATCTTTTTCGTGCCGCTCGTCAAAGACAATACCGGGTTCGGCTGCCTCCCAGGCGCCCTCTATAATGGCATGCCAGATTTTCCGGGCCTTGACGGTTTCATAAATCACCACCGGTTTGCCAGCTGTCTTCCACGCCTCGAGATTGCCATCCCAGGTTTCGTCATAATCGGGGTCGGTGGTATCTGGAAACACCAGGTCCCAGTCTCCATCGGCTTTGACAGCGCTCATGAATCCATCCGAGATACGCACGCTGATATTGGCATTCTCAACCATCCCCGGGGTCTTTTTCACCTCAATGAACCGCCACAAATCGGGATGCCAGTCCTCAATCTGCAGCATCAAGGCACCGCGGCGGCTGTTTGAGGTATAGAGGCCGTTCCCGCTCAACATATGCGTGTGCTCTACCTCAAAATCATAGACTGTGTCCACACGGGTGGGCAGGATGCTGACAATGCGGTCAGAGAGGGTCCTGATCAGACCGCCCACCGTCGCCACAGCACTTTCGGCGGTGCGTTCCGTGCTGTCCTCACCCCTTGAAGAGTAGGACACCGCCCGGGCCCCAGTCTGCGTGGCGCCCAGCCTCGCCGAATCCCCCGCCACTTGCCGCGACAAGCAGGCCAACTGCTGGAACCGCTCAGCACACTCCCGCCCGTCCACGGTCAGCCGGTAAGCAGCGCCGTTGCCTGGATCGCGGTGGTTGATTCCAGACGCAATTCCTGATGCGGCCAGCATGTGCTGGACATCTTGAAGCAGGGCGAGGCTGATGCTGTCAAACTGATAGCGCATCGCAGAATCCTCAACGGACCCGGCCGCGTCAAAATACCCGGAAATGAATGCTCCCATCACTTGCGACCCAGCCGCTAAAATCATCTCAGGCACCCGTGCGGACTCTGGTCGTTCCTGCAGCAGCCCGTTGTCCCGGAGCCATTCGAGAATAACCTGGAAATTGGCGGCGCTGGGCTCCCGATGGAACAGTTCACGACTGTACTGCAAGCACCGTTCCCGAATCCCCGGCTCCATATCGCGGCCGGACAGGGTTAGGGCGCCAGCCAGATAGGCCAGACGCTCAGTCATCACCTCAGGCCATCTCTCCTGGTCCTGACGGCGAAGTGGTTTTAGTGAAATAGGCCGGTCCGGAACGCCCTGCCCCAATAATAGCAGCACGTCGTCGCCCTCCCCCAGCGCCTTCAAGGGAATGGTGGCAATTCGTCCTTCCTGCATGACTCCCATCTTGTGGTCTTCGGTCACTTCGACGGTGTAGCCGCGCTCGGTCGTCACTCTCCACAGCTGTTTCTCCCCATTGTTGAAGCGCTGGGTAATAGGCTGGGGTCCTTCATGAGTCAGGGCCTCAAAGGATTCTCCTGACTTCATGCGCGCGAACAGCTCTGCGGCCGGAATCAGCCCCGCCGTCGTGGCGATGCGTGTCTCAGGGGAGAAACACCCGCCCTGTTCCACGAGCCCTGTCGCCCGGGAATAGAGATCCATCCACGAGACCGCTCCCGACGAGCGGCCGTTAACTCCCCGCACAGCAGCCCGCGATGGCCGCAATGAGGAAATATTGATCCCAACCCCGCCGCCGCGGCTCATGATTTCAATCATTTGGCCGAGCGTCTCAACTATTCCTTCGCGGCTGTCACGCGGGCTGGGGATTACATAGCAGTTGAAGTAGGTCAGTTGCTGGTCCGTTCCGGCCCCCGCCCATATCCTGCCTCCCGGGATAAAGCGCAAGGCCGCGATTTCCGTGGCAAATGACTGCTCCACACTGGCACGGACGGAGTCAGACTCCACTTTGGCCACGCCCTGGGCCACACGCCGCGCCACTTCAAAAATGCTGCGCTCCAATGGGCGGTCGCAATCTGCAATCTTGCGTTCGATTAAATCTCCCTTTTCAGGGCCCGTGACCAGCTCAATGGATAAATACCCGTCAGGAAGGACTTCCCGCACAATCCCGATATCTTTTTTAGGCCACTTGGGGTGTGGCTCCACCAGAGCGATAGCGACGTCGCCGACCACAAAACTGCGGGTCGGGTCTTTGACCGTGTAGCGGTCTAGAAATATCTTCCAACTCAGTTCGGAAGAAAATCCGTGGGATAATTCCAAGTGTTAACCCTCCTGATGAATTTGGGGATGGATGAGCTGTTCCAGTTCCTGGCGAAACCCCTCAATATCGGTAAACTGACGGTAAACAGAAGCGAAGCGGACGTAGGCCACCTGGTCTACCAGGCGCATCCGGTCCATCACCATTTCCCCAATCTGCAACGAAGAGATCTCTCCTAAATGCTGGTCGCGAATTTCGCGTTCCACGCCGTCGGCGACTAATTCCAATTGCTGCAGGCTAATGGGACGCTTTTCACAGGCAGTCAGCATTCCCTTCAGAATCTTGGTGCGGTCGAATGATTCCCGCTGGCCGTTTTTCTTGACAACCCAGATGGGCGTTTCCTCCACCCGCTCATAAGACGTAAAGCGCTGGTGGCACTGCAGACACTCCCGGCGGCGGCGGATCTCCCGTCCCTCATTGGCCGGCCGCGAGTCCAGAACCTTGCTGTCATGGTAGTGGCAACTCGGACAGCGCATCCTCACAACCCCTTTATGTAGTACGTGCTGGCTTATAATAACACAATATCCTGTATCGCTGTCATTTTTAGCAGGATTAACCAAGGGATTTCTTATTCTTCCGGGAGGATCCACCCATAGCCAGAACGGCAACGCCGCAGACAATGGCCACGGCGCCAATCTCTTGGAAAAGATGCAGCGTGACTCCCAGCCACAGCACGGAACCCCCAGTCGCCACGAGCGGCTCT
>JAKAAS010000215.1 GCA_021802225.1 Bacillota bacterium | reverse complement strand
AGGAACTCTCCTGAGGCATTGGGGCGCAAAGCGCCCGGCAACAGACCGCGCTCGCACAAAATCTGAAACCCGTTGCAGATTCCCAAAACCGGCATCGCCTCGTCGCGGATCGCGCGCTCGACCGTCTCCATGACAGGGGCTCTCGCCGCCAGCGCACCGCTGCGCAAGTAGTCACCATAGGAAAACCCACCGGGCAGAACCAGGCGGTCCACTCCCGCCAGGCTCTTCTCCCCATACCACAGAGGCACCGCATCAACCCCCAAGGCCTCCAAGGCGCTCAGGGTGTCCTGGTCGCAATTGGATCCGGGAAAGGAAATGACGCCCACTCTCATTCGGCCACCACCCGCACCGCATAGGTCTCCATCACGGGGTTGGCCAACAGCCGCTGCGCCATCTCACGGGCCGCCGTCTCCGCCTGGGCAACATCCGGCGCCTGAAGCTGGAAGCGAATTTGCTTGCCAATGCGCAGGTTGTCCGCGGCATATCCCATCTGCTGCAGCACCTTCGCCGTCGACTGTCCTGCCGGGTCAAGAATTTCCTCTTTCCAGGCCACATCCACCACCACATTGAACGTCATGACAGGACCCTTTCCAGCACTTCGCGGTAGGCATCCTCGACGCCGCCCAAGTCACGCCGAAACCGGTCCTTGTCCATCTTGCGGAGTGTTTTTTTGTCCCACAGCCGGCAAGTGTCCGGAGAAATCTCATCGCCCAAGAGCAGCTGGTCCCCCTGCATGCCAAATTCGAGCTTGAAATCCACCAAAATCAGCTGGCGGTCATCAAAAAATCCTTGCAGCAAGCGGTTCACCTCAAGGGCCTGCTGCTTGAGCTGCGCAACCAGTTCCACAGACGCAATACCCATCGCCCGGATATGGTCCTCATTGAGCAGCGGGTCTCCCAGCGCGTCATTTTTGAAATACAGCTCAACGACCGGCGCCTCGAGCACTGTCCCTTCCGCCACCCCCATCCGCTTTTCCAAAGACCCGGCGACGCGGTTTCTCACCACCACCTCCAGGGGAACCATCTGCAGGCGGGCGACCGCCAGCCGGCGCTCATCAAGCTGTTTGTGGAAGTGTGTAGGAATGCCGTGCGATGCTAGAAAATTCATCAGACGTGTCGTAATGGCCGCATTAGCCACGCCCTTTTGGGCAATCTGGCCTTTTTTTTCGCCATTGAATGCCGTGGCGTCATCTTTGAACTCGACAATCACGACATCGGGGTCGCTGGTCGCGAACACTTTCTTGGCCTTACCCTCGTAGAGCAGCTCAGTTGAAGTCATGTTCTGATATCCTCCTTATTCGCCCAGGCCTTCACTCAGGCCGATGCGGCGGTAAATGCTCCCGACTTCCTGAAGATAGGGTTCCACGGCAAACAGACCGGAAATCTCAGACGGACTGACGTAGCTGCGGATGAATGCGTCCCCCAAAATTCTGTCCCGAAAACTCGTGGAAGGATCCGCGGCCGCCTCCATTGCGTGGCTCTGCACCCTTTTGTACGCCTCTTCCCGGGTCATGCCCGCCCCCACCAAAGCCAGCAAAATTTTCTGCGAGAAGACCAAGCCCCCCGTCAAATCGATATTCTGGCGCATGCGGCGGGTATTCACGGTCAAATTTTCCATAATGCGGGCCATGACATCCAGCAAGTAGTCCGCCAAAGTCGTGGCATCCGGCAAAATCACCCGTTCCACCGAGGAGTGGGAGATGTCCCGTTCGTGCCACAGGGCCATGTCTTCCAGAGCCGGCACCACATACCCGCGCAGGACCCTAGCCAAGCCGGAGACCTGCTCCGCCATGACCGGGTTGCGTTTGTGCGGCATCGCCGACGACCCCCTCTGAGCATCACCGAAAGGCTCGGCCAGCTCCCCGACCTCCGTGCGCTGCATATGGCGGACTTCCGTAGCCATTTTGTCCAGGGTCCCGGCCAAAATGGCCAAGGCTGTGATGACTTCCGCGTGCCGGTCGCGCTGCAAAACCTGGGTCGACAGGGGCGAGGGCTGCATCCCCATTTTTTTCGCCACCTGCTCCTCGATCACGGGAGGGATATTGGCGTAATTGCCCACTGCCCCCGAGATCTTGATCACACTGATAGACTCCCGGGCCCTGGCGATGCGCTCGCCGTCACGTCCCAATTCCAGCCACCACAGGGCCAGCTTGAGGCCAAAACTGGTGGGCTCCGCGTGAATTCCGTGGGTCCGTCCCATGACTGGGGTGTCTTTGTGGACGAGGGCCAAGGACCGCACAGCGTTGCTGAGGCGGTCCAGCCCGCCCTGGATCGTGTCGAGGGCGTCCCGGATTAACGATGCCAGCGCCGTGTCCACCACGTCGGTGGAGGTAAGCCCAAAGTGAATGTACTTCGCATCTTCCGGGTCGACACTCTCTCCCGCCGCGTTAATAAACGCAATCATGTCATGGTGGAAAGTTTTTTCATATTCATCAACCCTGTCGGGGTTGACCGATGCGTTGGCCAATCTGGCCGAGACCCCTGCCGGAACTTTGCCTAGGGTTTCCCATGCCTCCACCACGTACCGTTCGATATCAAGCCAGCGGTTGTACCGGTTTTGGTCTGACCACAGTTCTTGCATCACCGGGCGCGCATAACGACTAATCAATTCAGGAATCTCCTTCCCACACAAACCGAACATTACACGGTAATACTATAGAAATTGTTCGGAAATGTCGACCCTTCACGATCCATTTGAGGAAAAAAAGCGGCCATAGCTAATGTCTTCTATGGCCGCTTCCATTATTCCCTAAGATTTGTTGCTCTCACTCCCACTCGATCGTGCCGGGAGGTTTGGACGTGACGTCATACACCACCCGGTTGACATTGGCGACCTCCCCGATGATGCGGTGCGCCATCTTTTCCAATAGTTCAGGATCCAGCCTTACCCAGTCTGCCGTCATGCCGTCGTCGCTCTGCACCGCGCGCACGACCACCGGATACCCATACGTCCTCTCGTCGCCCATGACCCCAACGGAGCGGATGTCGAGCAGCACCGCAAACGCCTGCCAAATGGAGCGCTGCAGGCCGGCTTCCGCGATTGTCTCGCGGACAATTGCATCCGCCTGCCTCACAATTTCCACTTTGCCGCGTGTCACTTCGCCCACAATCCGCACGGCCAGCCCAGGGCCTGGGAAAGGCTGGCGCCAGACGATGCTTTCAGGCAGCCCCAAGGCCAGACCGACGTTGCGCACTTCATCTTTGAAAAGCCAGCGCAGTGGCTCCACGATGTCAAATCCCACTTCCTCGGGGAGTCCTCCCACATTGTGGTGGGACTTGATGGTTCTGGCGTTTTTCCCGCCCGACTCGATAACGTCCGGGTACACAGTTCCTTGAATCAGCACCTTTGCGTCGCCTACGGTGTCTTTGGCATGCTCAAAAGCGGCAATAAATTCCCGGCCGATAATTTTCCGCTTGGCTTCTGGATCCGTCACCCCTTGGAGAGCGCGGAAAAACACTTCCTCGCGGTTGACCACATGCAGGTCCAGCGTGGGAAAAGCCCGGGCCACCTCTTCCACTTCTCCCGCCCGCATCAGCCCGTGGTCAATCAAAATCGCGCTCAGGCGAGGTCCCAGCGCCTCATGGGCGAGAGCTGCCGCAACCGCTGAATCCACGCCTCCCGAGAGGGCGATAAGCGCCCGCCCGTCCCCCACCCTCTCCCGAATCTGCTGAATCGCTTCGGGAATAAATTGCGCGGGCTGCCACGACGGCTCCACACGGGCGATGTTCAATAGAAAATTTTGGAGCATCCGCACGCCATCTTCAGTGTGGCGGACTTCGGGGTGATACTGCACCGCCCACAGATTGCGGCGGGGGTCCGCCATTGCCGCAATCGGAGTGGTCTGAGTGTGGGCCAGCACGGCAAACCCCGGGGGAGCACGAAACACGTGGTCTCCATGACTCATCCACACCACGGATTCCGGCTTGATGTCTTGGAACAGCGCACTGGGCTCCAGGCTCAGTTCCATTGTCGTCCGCCCGTATTCCCGCTGCGGGGCCGGCTCAACCCCCCCCTTCAGGAGGTGGGCCATCAGCTGCATGCCGTAGCAGATGCCGAGTGTCGGCACTCCCAAGTCCAATATGCGCGGGTCCATGCCCGGCGCATCTGGAGCAAAAACGCTGGACGGCCCTCCCGAGAGGATTATCGCCGCAGGCTGTTTCGCTTGCAGGTCTTCCAAGCTGATATCGCCCGGAACGACCTCGCAGAACACATGCGCTTCCCGCACCCGGCGGGCGATAAGCTGATTGTACTGCGCGCCAAAATCGAGCACCAGAACAGTTGGACTCATCCGTTCGTCCTCACAACCTTGCAGACATCCGGCAAATTGCGGTAACGCTCGTCCACGTCCAGCCCGTAGCCCACGACAAACTCGTCGGGGATCTCAAAGCCTTTATAATGGAGGGGCACGGCCACCTGACGTCTTTCCGGCTTGTCGAGGAGCGAGCAAATTTTCACACTGAGCGCACCCCTGGACTTCACGTGCCCATAAATGTAGTTCAAGGTCAGCCCTGTATCAACAATATCCTCCACCACCAGAATATGGTGTCCTTCAATGCTGTGGTCGAGGTCTTTGATAATCCGCACAACCCCGCTGGATTTGGTAGACATGCCGTAAGAAGACACCGACATAAAATCCACAGAAATCGGCAGGTCCACAGCCCGGATAAGGTCCGCCAAAAAGATAAAAGAACCCTTCAAAATGCCAATCATGATCAGCGGTTTGTTTTGATAATCCAGGGTAATCCGCTTGCCGAGGTTCTGAACCCGGCTTGCGATATCCTTTGCCGATACCAATACTTCCAACTTTTCTCCCTGCGCCGATTGCAAGGTTGTGAGGACGAACGGATG
>JAKAAS010000214.1 GCA_021802225.1 Bacillota bacterium | reverse complement strand
CGCGTCGGCGACATTCCTACACCCGGCTCCAGTTGTATGGATGTTTTCGAGTTCGCCCTGACTTATGATGCGTACAAAGAAAAGGAGAGTTCGACCCCGTTGCCGATCTGGCAACTGTATCGTCCTCTCGGAGGCTCGAGTATCCTTCAGCCAGACCGGGATTCTTTCTGTGCTTTTTGTCTCTGCTAATCTTTAAGGATGCGGTTTATTTGCACCGCCGGGAGTCCAAAGATTTGCCTACCAAGAGGGTTGGCAACACCATGATTCCGTGGTGTCATCGCGCTCCCGGCGGTACCTTATTCGGCCTCCCCTCGGCATTGCCATTGCTCGCACTCAAACGGCGAGGCGAAGGGATCCCTTCGCCTCGCCGCATGGTATTTAAATAGCCTCTAGAGTCTTGCCTTCGGACTTTGGTCCCCAAAGTCCCCCTACGACGAGCAGGTAAATAAACATCAGGCCCAGCATCCATGCCACAGGAGTAAAGCCAATCGCCTTTGTGACCACAGGCAGGAAGAAACTCCAGATACCCAATCCAAGGCGCATCACGGACCATAAGAACCCTTGCGCTGTGTTGCGGATTTCGGTCGGGAATAACTCGACGGACCAAACTCGGAGTAACGGCCACAAGCCAACCCCTTGCCCCACCCCGAACAAGAGAACGTTTAAGATCGCAACCACCGGATCCGTAATGGGGAAAAAGACAAGAAGCAAAAAGGCTGCAGAACAGAGCGCCGCGCTGATGGCAAACAGCGTGCGGCGGTTCACGTGATCGTTCAAAGGCATAAAGATCACCAGGACGGCCACAATTGCTGAAGCAAACCACATCATTTCCAGTAAGTCAGATGATACGACCGAGCGAGCTCCCATTGTGTGGAAGATATAGGGAAGAAAAAAGCCGTAGGTGCCCGCAGGGATTCCCCACAAAAGATACAGCGGGGTGATAAACAGGAGGCGCTTGGCAAACCGCTTGCTGAACAGCAGACCAAAACCCGCCGATGAAGAGGATGCTGGCATCGTAGCGGTCGCCGCAGCTGGGTCAGCACCCACATCCGCCAGCTCTTCTTTTAACGGGGCAGCGTTGCCGTGTGCATAAGACCACCGCGCAGATTCCACCAGGGAACGGCGTAAGAACCACGCAAAGATGGCAACGGCAAACAGGCTGCCAAACACAATACGGACTCCAGCAATGCCCATGGGAGCCAACAGCAAGGATAAGATCAAAACAACGATGGGACCGATATACCAGAAAATATTCGTAAGCCCCATTAGTTTGCCCCGGGCCTTCCTCGGAGCAAACTCTGCAATGAGTGACCATGACGTCGGCACGTCCGCGCCTACCGCTAATCCTACCAGCATATATCCGGCGATAATCATCGTCGCATCAACAGCGCCAATGATAATCAGGATGCCGAGCGCATAGACCAGCAGGTCAATGCTGTAAATGAATTTCCGGCCAAAACGGTCCCCCAGCCGTCCAGCAATGAAGGCGCCGACGGCGGTGGAGATCCCATTAGCGCTAAAAGCCGCAATAAGCCCGATGATAGAAGGGTTGAGATGGAACAGCGTAATCCACATGGCCAAGGAGGCACCGCCAGCGACGATTGAGCCAGCATCCAGATAGTCTCCAAGCGCAGCAATCAGAGTCCACCGCCACTGCACCCCGCTGAGCGGAGCTTCGTCTAGTCCGCTGAAAGAGCTAATGGATTTGCGATCCACCGTAGGTTTCATCGACGATTTCCACCTTTCGTTTTCCGTTTGTTTGCCACCGACGCGCGATTAACAAGGAAAGGGTCGTTCCATCGCAAGTTGGCGGTTGAGTTCCACGCCAAAACCCGCTGCATCTGACAAGCGGATCCTGCCTTTTTCCGGGACAGGTTCTCCGAGGAGCAGGGGCTGAAACATGGGCACCACCTCCGTTGCCTGTGGATGCATCATGAGAAATTCGGAAAATGGACTGTTGGGCCGGGTCAATGCAAAATGATAACTGTAGACACTCGATCCGTGCGGCACCGTCCAGACATTATAAGCATCCGCCAAGGCCGCTATCTTCAGCAGTTCCGTCAGTCCACCGCACCAGCCCACATCGGGCTGAATGAGGTCCACACATCCCATATCCAACAGCATCCGGAAACCTAGCCGGCCCGCTTCATGCTCGCCGCCGGTAAGCATCACCCCGAGTGGGAGTTGGGCCCGGAGCTCCTGGTAAGACCAGTAGTCGTCGGGCAAAAAGCATTCTTCCAGCCACCGCACATCATAAGGAGACAGTGCTTTGGCTAAGCGCTGGGCATAGGGCAAATCCAGCGCCATCCAGCAGTCCACCATCAGCCAGAAATCCGGGCCAACCTTTTCCCGCCACGCAGCAATTTGCGCTACATTGGCTTTCAAGCCCTCATCTCCATCTGCCGGTCCATATACTAAGGGAATTTTTCCTCCAATAAACCCCAACTCATGCGCCCTGTCCGGCCGCGGGCCAGTGGCGTAACAGCTCAGCGTGTCCCGCACAGCTCCCCCAATTAATGAATAGACCGGTTCTTGCCGCAGCCTGCCCCATAAATCCCACAACGCCAGGTCCACAGCAGACAGAGCATTGAGTGCGAGACCCTTGCGTCCGTAATAAATGCTCGCCCGGTACATTTGATCCCACAAACGCTCAACATGGGAGGGGTGCTGCCCGACAAGAAATCGGCTGAGGTGGTGCTCAATGATCCAACAAGCCGGCACTCCCCCCGTACTGACCCCCACCCCGACCGTCCCATTCTCGGCCTCCACTTCAACAATGACAGTCCCGAGCACATTGATGCCCCACGAGGTGCGGGTGTCCCGGTACGCAGGGTAGCGGGACATCGGGGTGGCGATCTGGCCGACAATCCAGTGTTCTGGAGACTGATCGTGGTAATCGGCACCGGCCCCCGCCAGCGTATACGCTCGCACGGCGCGGATGGTTTCCTGATCCCTTCGGTTTCCTGGCATCCCCTATTGCCCTCCTTGTTGTGAATTGAAGGTGAGAAGGGCCTTGGAATAGGACACGTCTTTATGTGTTTGGTCATGGAATTCCTGGACCCCCTCCTCCACCCGGCGATGCACCAACCACCGCCCCTGAACAATCGCACGATCTTGCGCAAGCAGTACGGCCCGTCTGAAATCATCATCTGCATAGCAGAACGACCCGCGGATCTGCACTTCGTCCCGCACGATCGCATTAGCCGCAATAGTGGAATCCGCCTCATGCAGGCCCAGCCAAACTACATGACCCCCACGGCGCACCGCACTTAATCCATTCTGGCGGGTGCTTGCCGCGCCCACGGCGTCAATCACCACATCCCAGTCCGCCCCCAGCGGTTTAGTCCGGGAGTCCGCTGGATTTTTCAGCGACGTGGCACCCCACTCCGCTGCGAGGGTCAGCCGATCTTGATTGGTGTCGACCACTGCAATTTCTTGAACGCCCCGCAACACTAGCAGCCGGACGGCCAGGAGCCCAATGGTGCCAGCCCCATAGACCACTGCCCGGTCTCCTGCCTCCACCTCAGCCAGCCGCGTGGCCCTCACGGCACAGGCCAGCGGTTCAACAATCGCGCCGGCTTCGGGAGACGAGACCGGGTAGCAGTTCTGGGCGGGCACTGCCACAAATTCCGCGAACCCTCCGGGATAATCGATGCCAATGATTTTACGGTCAACACACAGTTGGCGATTTCCTTCTCGGCAATAGCGACAGTGTCCGCAGGTCACCAAGGGGTTGACCGTAACCAGTTGGCCCGCGGGCCATTCCTCCGTAGCGGTCATGAGCGTGCCACTAAATTCGTGTCCCATAATCAAAGGCGGAACCCGCAGCGAATTATGTCCCATATATCCAGAAAGTTCGGATCCGCAGACTCCTACTGCCGCGATGTGCACCAGCACCCAACCTTCTTGAACCCGAGGCTGCTCGCGCTCTTCGATGACCATCTGTTCTGCACCCGTCCATACCAACGCCCGCATAGCCTCTCCTCCTTGTCTAGTCCAGATGAAATACTTCTGTATAAGCATCGCTACCGGCGGGAGCCTCATCCATAACGGGTTCCATATACGCCCACCATGCGTGCATATCCGGATCGCGGGACAACCGGGAAAGCGTTTCCGCCGGATCATCCGCTTCAAAATAGGCAATCAAGTCACAGCCGGCCATGAAAATGGAATAATTGCGCATGCCCGCCGCGGTGCATGCAGCCCTGACTTCTGGCCAGACATGGGCATGCTCTTCCCGGTACCGCTCAGTTTGATCCTCTTTGACTCGCATCCGAAACACATGAGGCGCCATTCCTAACTCCTTTCTATACAGCAGCGGCCTTACTGCAAATTCACAAACAGTCCGCCGTCAATTAGCAGGTCTGCACCCGTAATGTAGCGCGCATCCTCAGAGGCCAAGAATGCTGCGGCCCCGGCGACATCCTCCGGTGTGCCCAGCCGTCCTAGGGGAACCCGTCCTGCATCGCGCGGAAGAAACTCTGGATGCTCGGCATAGTAGCCCTTATTGATATCTGTCAGAATTGTGCCCGGCAACAAGGAATTGCAGGTGATTTGGTAAGGCCCCAGAACGATGGCTAAAGACTGCATCAACGACCGGATGCCGGCTTTGGTGGGAGTATAATGCGTTTGCAATCCGCCTCCGACCAAGGCTGAAATCGAACTGGTCGCAATAATGCGGCCGCCACGCCCCTGGTCCCGCATGATTTCCGAAGCACGGTGGGCACATAGAAACGTCCCTTTCATATTGATGTCCTGAACCTTCTGCCAGAGGTCCTCTGTTACGTGCCACCAGTCCTGGAAAGGACAGATACCGGCATTGCTGACTAAAATATCGACACCCCGCCATGTTTC
>JAKAAS010000213.1 GCA_021802225.1 Bacillota bacterium | reverse complement strand
AGGCTGTCGCGCGCTTCTTCGAACAAGGGATTGTCCACTTCCAGAAGCAACGTGCGGTCAGACTGAACAATGAGTGGTAGACGTTCCACCGAAAGCCTCCCTAAGTGAGACAATATATAGGTCTATTGTACAAAATTCCCTACCGCTTGGCCATGTTTTCGCAACGGCCTCGGGGATGGGCCGGAGCGGCTGTGCCGGACTTGCCCTGTGGTAGAATGATGGCACGCAGCGACGAAGGAGGAAGGGGCCAAGATGGAATTCGAAGAGGTTATCGAGGACAGTGCGGAACCCGGGGAAGTCGTGGCGTTTGCCCGGGCGGTCATAGAGGGCGAGCGGGACCGGATTGCGACCCTCGCCAATATTTCAGCGCTGTTGGCGCAGTATCTGCCCCGGATCAACTGGGTGGGATTTTACCTTTTCGCACCCGGAGCCGGTGAAGGCATTCTGGGGCCTTTCCAGGGACGGGTGGCATGCACGCGGATCCGGGTTGGGGAAGGTGTGGTGGGGACTTGCGCCGACCACAGACGGTCCATTGTGGTGCCGGATGTGGAGAAATTTCCGGGACATATTGCCTGTGACAAGGCCTCGCGCTCAGAGATCGTGGTGCCTGTGTTCGACAAGACCCGGGTCGCCGCCGTGCTCGATGCCGATGCCCCGGAGTTCAACCGTTTTGGCGCCGGCGACCAGCGCCTGCTGGAGGAGGTCGCCCGCCACTTGAGCCGCCACTGGCCCGAGATGACCGGCGCCTAAAGCCGGAGGGTGGCCGTCAGGCGCTTGGGCTTGAGCAGCAAATCGACGGCATCCTGCCCGCTGTGCACCACAATGTCCGAAGACATCAGGGTCTTTGTATAGGCGCCTTCTTCACCAATCACGCAAATGGACAGGTCGGCGGCGTTGAGCATATAGGTATCAATGGCCCCGTTGCCCACCGCGATGACCTTGGACAGGTGCCTGACGTAGCGCTCTTTGTCCTCGCCGGTCTTCACGATGACCGGGGTGATGCCGGTGATGCCGGCGATAATGTCGACGCCCCCATGGGTGCCCGCTGTAAGAATGTGCACGGCCATGTGGTGTGTCAGTTCCTGCAGGGCAATGGTCAGTGTTTCGCTGATGTGTCCGTCCGTGGCGAGCGTGCCGTTCAGATCGAACACCACGTGTTCATAGGTTGCGTTGCCGATTCCTGGAATGTCGACAGTAATGGCCATGAAAACAGCCCCCTCTTTTGCTTGATAGATGCTTGTGCCGATTTCTGACGGCAGCCCTGAAGACTCCCCTTGCACAATGGGCACCGCTCCCCTTGGAGAAAAAATCTTCATGGTCCATGCCCGCATTGTATCATAAATGAGTCCATCCATCCCCAGACCAGTCCGGCAGGACCATTCCAGTGGAGAACATCCGGTAAAAGCGGGAGAACATCGCTCTGAACCGGAGGTCTCTTTAAACAAATCGTGAGAAGCGTGGGGATGCATGAATGGGCGGCGGATAAGGAGGGGGAATGCCGGCAGGAAAGCTGGACAAACAAAAAAAGGGCTGAAGTATTCAGCCCTGCAATGTTATTGTTTGTCGGAATCTTGGTGGTTGGCAATAAGTTTGTCAATCTCGCCGATCCGGTCGGCGATATCGGCTTGCTGCGCTTCGAGATGGCGTTTCATGCTCTTCAGGCTCAGCAAATCTTCAGGGTCATAAAACGGGTTCTGCATCATCCCGCCCCGGTGCATCTTGCCCCCGCGCATTCCTTGTCCCATCTGTCCCATCCCCTGGTTCATACCGTGATGTCCCTGGCAGCATCCAGCGTTGTTGTTGTTCATCATCATAATTTCCCCCTCGTTATTTGTGGTGTGAGCGTTCTCCTCAGAATCGGGACGGTAGACCGCCGTTTCCACCCTCAGCAGTTCGTCTTGGCTCATCTTTTGCCCAGGGGTGAGATAGTGCCCGTCGACCAGAAACTTTAGAGACAGTCCTAAATATTTGGCCGCATCGGCGGGAGACAAAGGTCCCGTGGCATCCCATAACGGTTCAGGAGGCAAGGCTTTCCCTAATTTGAGGGCTAGACGCTGCACATCGCCGTATTTAAAACGCCGGTGCTGAATCTGCCCCTGGCCGATTCGGTAGGCCTGCAAACCGTATTGCTTTGAGTACCAGCGGACGGTGGCGGGAGAAACTCCCAGCAGCAAAGCCGCTTCCTGCACGCGTAAATAATGGCCAAACATTTTCTCACCTCGTTGTTATTATATCCCATGGAATCGGGTATTGCAAGAATAACTTACAATAAAATTACAAGTTATTTTGGATAAGACTTTGTCCACCGTCATCCCTAGCATAGCCATTACGCTCGAATTCTCCACAAACCTGTATATAATCATCACGGGTGAACCAGGGGAACCTGGCAGGTCACGATGTGTGATTGCCCATCGTCGGCTAATGTCAGATACGGTGCGGCCGGGTAGGACGTGCCATCTATAATCCATTGGCTGGCTGCGCCGTTGCCGCGGTGCAGCTCCACGTGGATTTGGTACGTGGTTGACCCCAATCGATAGTCGATGGCAAAGGCATCCCATTTTGGAGGAACACAGGGTTGAATGTATAGCCGGTGGCCCCGGCGTGTAATGCCTAATACGGACTCCAACCCCGCCTGGTACATCCAGCTTGCAGATCCGGTGTACCAAGACCAGCCTGCTCGGCTCTCTACATAGGGTGCCGTGTAAATATCCGCCGACATGACGTAGGGTTCGTTTCCGTAAATACGTGCCCCAGCGAAAGATCCCGTCCGCAATACCGGATTGAGTAGGGAAAACAACTCAAAAGCCTTGTCACCGCATCCCATCATCGCCCAGGCAACAACGCTCCAAATCACTCCATGAGTATACTGGCCGCCATTTTCACGAATCCCCGGGGGATAGGCTTGAATGTACCCTAAGCTTGGCGTCATTTTGTCATAACCTGGCGTGAGAAGTCTGACAAGACGCAGGGTGCGGTCTACCAGCGCGTGGTCGAACGAGCGCATGGCTTGACGTTGCCGGCGAACAGAGGTGCCTTGGGAGATTACCGCCCAGGATTGAGCAATGGCGTCAATCCGCCCTTCCTCTTGCTGGCTCGTTCCGAGCCATGTGCCATGGTCAGTATAAGCACGCCTGAACCACTTCCCATCCCAGGCATAGATATTCAGATTATCCTCGAGGGCGCTAATCGTGGCCTGAAATTTACTGATGGTGTCGCGAGGTAGAATTTCCGGCACATTGCGACTCAACTGCACAAATCGCTTCAACACATCCAGTAAAAACCATCCTAGCCAGACACTTTCGCCTCGTCCTTGAAGGCCGAGCTTGTTCATTCCATCGTTCCAGTCGCCAGCACCGATGAGCGGGATGCCGTGACGACCGAAACGCGAGGCATGGGCTATGGCCCGCAGGCAGTGACCGAGAATGGTGTCCTGCTCGTCCGAGACGCGGGTCTCTTCGTAGCGTTCGGTTTCTTCAGCGGACAAGGGGGCACTGACCAGGTAAGGGACTTTTATGCTCAGTAATTTGGTGTCGCCGGTATGTTCCCAATAACGCGAGACAACATACGGCAGCCATAACAAATCATCGCTGATCCGAGTGCGAATTCCCTTATGGGTGTCCTCGTGCCACCAATGCTGAACGTCGCCTTGCTGATATTGGTGGGCAGCGCTTAGTAAAATGTGACTGCGCGCGGTGGCGGCATCAGTGTGCAAAAGGGCCAGCACATCTTGCAACTGGTCGCGAAATCCGAAGGCTCCTCCTGCTTGGTAGAAACCGGCACGGGCCCAAAGCCGGCAACTGATGGTTTGATAGAGGAGCCATCCGTTCAGCATCAGGTCCATCGCCCGGTCCGGGGTTTTGACCGTGACCTGGGCAGTGATGCGCTGCCAGTATTGGGCTACCTGGCTGGACGCTTCCCGGTAGGCGGGTTCATCGCCAAAGCGCGCCACTAGTGCGTTCACCGAAGCGGCTGACTGTGCGCACCCTAGAAGAATGATTACCGTCGCTTGCCCATGAGCCGGAACTTCTGCCACGCCTTGCAAGGCTCCGCAGGAACTTTGGAAGGCGCCAACGCTGCAGGTAAGCCGCTCCTGGCCGAGAGCGGCGGGATGTTCCACAGACCCCCCAAGCCCGATGAATTCCAGTCGGTTCCCAGTCCAAGAATAGGCCTGCGGACCGGATGTTGCCATGCTCATATGCAAAAAGGCGGTGGCCTCCCGGAAGTTCTCTTGATACGTATTCTTGGCCATCAAAGTCTGAGATTCTGAATCCCACCAGGTTACCACAAAAGGAGACTCGCGTTCCCGGTCTACCCCAATGACCCATTCGGCATAGTATGTGACCCGGATCCGCCTCGCCTGGTCTGAGTGATTGCGCAGTGTCAATCGCACCAATTTCAGGGGGGATTGGAGAGGCACGACGGTTTCCATCTGATGCGTGATGTCTCCTTGGGTTTGGTCAATACGGGTAAACCCAAAGCCATGGGTAACGGTAAATGTGCGGTCCCCACCCGCCGGGGAGGGTGAAGCCGACCACAGCATCCGGTTCTCAAGATCTTGGAGATATAGGCACTCGCCGGGCGGATCCACAACGGGGTCATTGGACCACGGGGTTAATTTGCATTCGTGGGAATTCTTCCACCAGGTGTAGCCCGTGCCCAGTTCGGTGATGAGACAGCCAAAATCGGGGTTGGCCAATATATTGCTCCAGGGACGTGGGGGCACGGCGCCCTGGCGCACGGACATCCGATATGCTCGACCTTGGTCGACAAATCCTCCCCAGCCATTGAAAAATTCGCCATCTGGCGGCGATTGGGGAGGACGGACGGGGTAGCTGTCCCTAATCAGGGGCCGGCG
>JAKAAS010000212.1 GCA_021802225.1 Bacillota bacterium | reverse complement strand
TGGGAGCGCAAATACAGGGATAAGATCACCGTACAGTTTCAAGCGAGAGTCTGGTTGGCCGGGCCAGTCGTGCCCAGAGTTCATGACCATTCCGCAGGAATGTATCGCAGATTGAGCGATTCCATCATTATGTTTGATAAAACTCAACCCAAAAGTGAAAATTACGAACAGCAGATGACCACACAGGAAAACATTGAGGCGCTGTTGGCGATGGCCATCACAACTCTCCATCATGTCGTATCGGGGCATCTAGCTATGCCGATTCCGGCGAGCGCGAGTTTGGCCCTCGAAGATTATCGTCAGCAAGTGGATCCCGTGGAGCAGTGGCTCGATGAGGATGAGGGCTTTCTGGTGGCGGACCCTGCGGCCTTCACCGCCATGCAACGGCTGTACGATGTCTATCAACATTGGTATTCGCATTTCACTGGCGAGAAGTTCCCAAAATTCATGCCTCGTAATTCCTTTGGGAAGCGCATCGCCGCCAAGTTCGGGGCGAAGCAAAAGCATCGCCAGGGCAATACCCGCATCCCCGGGTATGTCGGAGTCAGGATTAACGAAGAGTGGGACCGCTTGTTCACCGATTGACCGGCCATTCACATCACCTAGAGAGTCGCTACGGCGGCTCTCTTTGCCGTTGTGTGGGCGGGCTCGTGGACCTAGTGGGCCCCGGTGTGGTCCTAGTTGGTGCGCACCGTTGAAACCCCGAAACCCTTACGGGGCGTGGGGTGGGCATAGGGTCCTAGTTACTTCCGGGAAGTTGCTGGGGTTTATTCCGACACACACAGTACTAGCAGTAGGGGAAAAGGGTAAAGTTTCTTTTCAAAAGAATATATATTCATATCCAAAAAAGTTGGAGCACTTTCTCAGAAGTAACTAGGACCCTATGCCCACCCTATGCGTATCAAGGGATTAGAGGCGATCGCGAACTATGCCCGAGCTAGGACCAGAACTAGGACCACGAGCGATTTACCCAGGCACCCTTGCAATTTTATGCATACGCTATACGTGTATCGTAGACACACTGGCCTTCCCTTGGAAATGGCGATAATTTCCCCCTAGAGAGACAGGAGGTGTGTCTGTGTCTCGCATTTAGCGTACGGTTTGCTATAAAAATCTAATTACACTTTCTCAAAGCCACAGGTCAGGAGGCCTGTGCTGGATACCTGTTAGTGCCCGCAGCACACGCACGTCCATCTTCTAGCGAGTGCTGCCAGCCCAAGAATCACCACCGTTTCAGCTCCCTCCTCAACGGTCTAACAGGCGTCGAGGCAAAAAAAGTAAGACCCTCTGCGAGTGACAGCGGGCCTGTCATAAATATCTGCACCACGAAAATATATGCCGATTAAGGAAATTAGGCTCATTCCCCTTCAGCTATCTTCGGTTTGGTGTTTTGTTTAAGGATCTTCCCAAGGAATCCGCGGAGTGCCGTCTGGCTGATTAGTATAAATCACAACCATTCGAACAATAGTATGAGACGGTATATAAACAAATCCTAGGGGTTCTAATGGTTCGTCTTGTGGCTGCGTAATTTTAGCTTGAGCAAGGATTAAATCATGCTGGTCTGGACCGTCAAGACCGTATTGGAAGATCATGCCTATTACATGATTCCCGTCAGAACAAGTGACGTCAACCCACGGAACATATTGTGCTAATGTGGCATCCTCTGTAGACTTGCTTTGGCCGGACTGTTGAGCGGCTAAGACCTTCGGGAATCCAGAAAATAGGAAATATGCTAACGGGCTGCCTCGTACCGTACCTCCGAGTGAAATGATGTAATTTAACAGATTTTCTGCTTTGGCCCAAGGGATTACCGCTATGGCTGTTCCCATAGCAAAAGACAACAAGATCGCAATCATGAGCACAATCAGATCAAGTGCGTTATGGAGGGTATGTGCTGTAAGAACGGAGTGGATAACAGATACTGGCGAAGGAATACACCAGCTTAATACCAGCCAGAGAATAAGAACAATGACATCAAGAGCAAAACTAATCAAAACAGATTGCAATAAAAGTTGCAGACTGTCTGCTGGAGACAAGGCTATTCTCCGAGAAACCAAAACGCGTGTCCAATAGCCCGGTAGAACAAAGACCAACAAAATACCTAAAGCCGAAAAAGATGCGATAATCACGGCTTAGTTGGCGGGGATGAAGGTGGTGTTGGATCTGTTTTTTTAGGTGAGGTTTTAGGTTTATACTCAAACGGATTCCCTACGCGGTGCGCGGGAATTAGCGGCAGAGTATTATACGATTTCTTGAGAGTTTCTTGAGCAACCCTTGTTGCAAGGTCTATTCGTTTCGCCATGATTTAATGCCTCCCGGTCATGTTCTTCTTCTTTAGTATACGTTCTGCACCATCAATCATGCAAGTCTGCAGGCGTTACCTAATTCCTTGTCAACGTCTGCGCTCGACCCCCGGCCCAACTTCACCCCACTCCAAACAGCACCAAAATAAATCCAAATACCTCAAACATTGGCGTATGACCGAGCATGACCGATCTATCCGGCGATAATTGGCTCTAATCACGCTAGAGCCAATATTTTGACCCGTGACAACATCTGGCGCTGGCAGTATGATATATATAGAGTTAAGTTTTACCTTTCGACTTCGCCACTGAGCGGGGCCGTGAGCATCCGGGGCTAGTACCCCGGCCACCCTAGAGGATCGATTAAGGCACCGGCTCCAGCGGAGCTATGCTCCACCGCAGGAACTGAGACCCTGAACCCGATACCGGGATGGGCGCTCGACCGAGCGCAAGGACTAGTCGGGGCTGCGGCCCCCGCCTCAAAGCCGCATGCTGGCCGGGATACCGGCCTTGTTTTTGGTTTGCGAGCGACTTCATTCTTCCCCCTCATACCCCCCATCTGTTTCCCCCACGGCATCCAAACCCAGGAGGCTAAAAATTCATGACCAATACTTCGACATCAGTTTTTTATGCTTTTGATTCCGATTCTCATCGTCCTATCGCGGTATGCAATCTTCACGGGCAACAAATCGACTCACCCGCTGCGATAGCACCCGGTGGACTCAACGAATTGTCTCATCTCATGGTTGTTGTGTCGGATTTCGCTAAAGATTGCCATGCGGCACGCGGCCGTAACCACGCGGCCGGTATGCCTGCTACTTTCGGAACGATCTACGGGATGAAGCCAACCGATGTACCCCATGGTTACTCTCGTCCAAATGTCCCCCTCATTGTCCCCGGCTCAAAAAGTCAAAGGGGCCAAGAATTTGCCCGCGCGAAGTCGCTGTGTCGCAAGAAGGGTCAGGTGGTCTTTGCCCTCACGGCGTTACGCCGCTCAGAACTCCCTGCACACCACCCCCTCAGGCAACGCGGCCAGGACGATGATATGGTCTATCGCTTCCGTGTCTTAGTGCCGTTTTTGAAAAAATTCAAGGAAAAGAATGACAAAGTGTATGCGTCGTGGAGCGTCCGCACAGTAGAGGTGTACGACCAGATCAGCGCCAAAAAATCTGCGAGCGACCAAGAGAAAAGGCTCTTCGCGACCCTCGTCTCAGGCGCCGCCAAGAAATTTACGGCGCTCGAAGCAAAGATGCCCGGCTTGAAAGTGTCAAAAAGGCCGGCCGTGCGCAAGACCAAAAAGACCAATCCCCCTGCGAAACCACCCGCCAAGCAACCGCAACAAGACAACCAACTCACCTTCTTGTCGGCAGCTGTGTGACGGATTGAAAAAAATCTCTATAGACGAACCCCCTTTCACGAGGGGGTTCATTTGATGTTGCCAAAAATCTACCTATTAAAGGGGACTAATCATGAGCACGCAAACTACCATCACCAACAACATCACAGAAGCCGAATGGGAAGAATTAGCCGACGCTTGGCCGCCTGTTATCCAACGTGAATCCGGGGAATTGATTGTCTTGGCAGGCATTTGGAGTACTGGCCACCGCTCCTACCGCTACGCCAATGTGGAAGTCGCGGGTACAGCAGCCTATCAGTCCCCACGCGCCGCGAAAGTGGCAACGGCTTGGGGCAAGGATGTTGAAGAATTTCTCAACGATTGTGATAGTGAATTTGACGGCTACAAATACCGCTCATCCGGCTATATCAGCCGCTGTGAGGTCTTCATTATTCCTGCCGAAATTCCCGTCCGTGTGAAAATCGGGGATACCTCGATGTCGTCATCCGGCCGTCATTATGGGGCATCGCACGTGTACTTTTATGGCGGACCTAAATCCGGCCCCGGCTACCGCGCCGCGTGTAATCGTCTGTGATATTCCTCTCAGCCGTCCCTTCACCGGGGCGGCTCTTTAATTGCCTATATAATGAGATGAGATAATGATCTCTCTCAAATAACTTCAGGAGGTATCACATGGCTGTAGATGAAGACTTACAGGAAAAACTCGATGAGGGATTGAGTGCAGATCAACTGATCGTCGACCTCACCGAATCGTATTCCGTGAACGAAATTGTGGAAGCCCTCTACGAGGCTGATTTTAACGGGAGTGATGTAGTGTCGGCGTTGCATGAAGGGTTGGGAATGGATGGCCCAAAGGTTGCACGGACTCTCCACGAGGCGTTGAATTTCGGGCCGGAAGCAATAGCGGAGGCCTTGCCCGGCGGTATGGTGGGTTTTGATGAGTCGGATGTGGCCCAGGCCCTGTATGCGAAGGATGGATTAAATTTGTCAGCGGCTGAAGTGGCAGAGGCCTTGCACGCAGAGGATGGCATGAATCTCGATGAATCAGGCGTAGCCCAAGCCCTCAGCGAAGGGTTGGGGATGGAATGCGGTGAATTGGCCCAAATTCTAAGCGGCACCTTGGGGCTGGAACCTGCAGGAGTCGCCGATGCCCTCTCGGCTACGGATGAAATGCCGGAAGCGATCGCGAACGCGCT
>JAKAAS010000211.1 GCA_021802225.1 Bacillota bacterium | reverse complement strand
GGCCTCTGGGGGAGCGCCAGCCGCTTTCATCCATCCGGGGGCAATAATGTCGTGCTGCCGTTCCGTAAACCAGCCTTGCGGGGTGACCAGGGTATCCACCAAGTCGTCCCCGTCATGAGCCTGAAACAAGGCGGCTTGGCCATGGACGCCGATCACCCGTTTGCCCTCCGGACGCTGCGCGTGCAGCCACTCCAGCTGGGGATCTTCCCAGTACAAGGACGCCTCACGCGCTTGCTCGATGCGGTTCTGGACAATGGCGTCAATCATAGCCGCGCCGGGTAAGGTGCGTGACGCGCGGGACACGCGCAGGATAGGGGTCGAATACTTCGGGTCCCACAGCGCATGCACGGCGGTACTATCGGGAGCCCGGAACCGAATACCCATCAGATCCCCGTCGAGATGGGGCATGGCGGGGGTGGGATTTGTCGCAAGAGACCGCGCATAGTCATGCAGGGCCTCTTGCCATTCGGACGCGGTGCTAAAACGGGTGCGGTAGAGATCAGGAGTCACGGCCAAATCGGCGCCGGGTGGGGCGACGACTTGGCGGATGCATTCGAGTTTACCGAGACTATTGAGCATGAGAAGGGCCTCCTTAGCAATGGAACATCGGGGAAATTGTGAAAAAGGGTGGTGGCACGCGTCAGTCCTCATGGACCAAACGCGGACGGCTCCTGAGCACGAGCCGCCACATCAGTCAGGCAACGCAAGCCGTACCCCATGAGCGTCATGTCTTGCTCACGCAGCAGGTAAGCCACTACAGCTCCCAGCCCGGTGAACGCCGTCTGAGACAAGGGCTCAGACGGCGCCGTGCGGAGCTGGACTAAGGCCTGCAAGCCCGCGGCTCCTGAATCCCCGAGCGCTGTTAAGATTTCCTGCCGCAGCTGCGATGCTGCCGCATGGGTTTCCTCAAGAAAACACGCCATGATCACACCTCCTAATCAGAATAAGAGCGCGTCGCAGACTCACTCCAACGCACAAGAAACACGCTAAACCGCTGCGCGTGAGCCGCTAAACTTTTTCTGGAGAAAAGTTCAAACAAGATCGCAGACAATCACAAAGAGAATGACAGTAAAAACAGCGCAAATGGCTCTATATTTTACCCATAAGCCAGATCCCGGAAACGAAAACAGGGCCAAGGCTCTAGCCATTTGGGAAAATCTGTAACCGAAACTTAAACCCGGTCTAACCGAAACTTAAACCCCACACAACCGGAACTTAAGAGGAATATTACCGAAACTTAAACCCCACACAACCGGAACTTAAACCCTGTCTAACCGAAACTTAAGCCCCATGCAACCGAACCTCACGAAATAGTTCTTTAGAACTACGCGTTAGCAGTTCGCGTCGTGTATTCGGGCAAGTTTTTCGCGGGTTAATCCTCATCAAACGCGCCGAAGTTTGAGTTCCTCTTCGCTATCGCCGGCTGGCGTCCAATCATCGGATTCGACTTCTACGATCAATTTAAGCCAATAGCCAACCTGCTCTAGTTCGCATTCCCGTAGAATAGAGATCAGAACGTCTCCAAGGGCTTCTAGTTGTTGAGCAGTCCAAAGAGTCCACTCACGACCTTGTCGACATTGTGCTAGCACTTGAAGACCCTCTGCACCTTGCCCATAATCGCTCAAAATGCTGTGCCTTAATACCTTGGCAGTCTTGCGATCTTGATCAGTGAGCCACTTCACAAAAAATCCCCCTTTATTTTTCAAATCCTCCTAACAACCCGGCTTTAATGCGCTCTTTTTCTGCCGGATCTTTCATGCGCTCACTGAGGGATGACGTGTGGGGCGATGGCACTATTTCGCTGGGTACAATACCGGCAGGCAGGTGTTCGAGGACATCAGCCAGCCGATTCACAGCGGCGGCGATACTTGGGGCCTCCACAAAGACTTGCTGCAACGCATCCCGTATCTCCGTATTGCGTGAACCGGCGGGCATGGCATCAATCGCCGCCAATAACGGCCCATCTGCGCTTTCATCGAGTCGAACAGTGATTCTCCTAACCATTTTGGGCCTCCTTTATGGAATGTGACGTCACGAATTTTTGAGACACCGTATGGCTTTGCGCCACTTTATCAAGGATTTCTGTGTCAGATTGACGTCACGCCGTCTTGGACGATGACGTCAATCTGACACAGATTTTGCCTCAAATATGCCTCAAAGCCTTATGGCTGTACGGAAAAATGTGACGTCACTTTTTGACAGTGGGTTGTGCCAATCTGACACAGATTTTGCCTCAAACAAGGCTCAAAGCCTTATGGCTGTAAGGGAAATTGTGACGTCACTTTTACAGCAGATTCAGATACCCCTGGGCGTTCGCCCATTGGCTATTTGGCAGGATTTGCTGGCCAGGGAACTCTAGGTAAGGCTGTAGAGCCAAGGCTCCACCACCCGCTAACAAAACGACATCCAGCTTATCCCCAATACCGTCCCATGAAGACGCAAGGTGGCGGGTTAAATCCCCAGCAAGAGTCTTGAAAGCGGCGGCGCGGTAAGCGGTGAGATCAATCTGCTGTCCACGGGCCGTAACCGTACCCTTATCCGCCAGTTCGTGGGCCTCGAAATGGACGCCTGTCTGCTTTTCGACGGCGGCGGCCATCGCTTGATACGCCACATGGATGCCACCACTCCACGTACCAGCACGATCTAAGATGGGCACGGGAGCTCCGTGCTGAATTTCAGCGATGAGGTAATCTACGGTGCGGTAGCCGATATCGATCAGCCCAAGCAATCCCGAAGCGGGCAGGTCGGCGGCCAATAAAGCGCCGATCCCTTGCGGGAAGACCGAGACCTCTTCAATCATCAGATACGTCTCGTTGACGTGAGTGGTGCCTTTCAGTGCTGATGCTAAGGCATCCTTCTGACTGGCGTACCAAGACAACGGTAGCCCCACACCCAGTGTCACATGATGATATCCCGATCCAGTGACCTGCGCGGCAGCAGCCCACGTGAGAGCCAATGTCAAAGGGTCTAGCGCCTTCTCCTTCGAAAACAAACTAGATGACGCCGATAAACGGGCAGTATCTCCAACGAGATAGCCCACATCATTCACTCGAATTATGGAATTGGTACATCCGAACTGACCTAAATCCGGCCCGTCAGGGGCCATAGCGATTAGAGACGGAAACAACACGCGCCGTCCGTGTCCTGACAGTGCCTTGACGTATCCGTGTCCTGCATCCACGGCTATGACCTGTGGGTGTCTGCTAGGTGTTTCCTTTACAGGAAATATCATGAATTCATCGCTCTCCTTTTAGACAATCGGAATGCGGGACCGCAGTCCCGTCCAGGCGCTCTCCTTTTCAGGAGAGCGCCAGACGCAATCGCGGTCATGGAACAGGTGAAGTGAAGCCCGCGTGCCGGGTAACGTGCGTGTTAACGTCGGGGTTCGTAATACGCCGGCGCTTGGTTCAGCTTCCAGAAATTGCGGGAGATCAGCGTCGTATCGCCATCTCCCCCATAAATGGTGAAATCCTGCTTGAGCACATGATCCCACGGCCAGACCCAGATGTACCCATGCTGGTACAGACGAAAGGTCGTCATCCAGCTTTTGAAGTTCTTATTTTGGGTATTGGCCGCCGTAGGAATGAGCAACACTTTCGGCGGTTCATTGCACCCCGGCACCTTGCGCCATAGCCCGTGCATGGCCACGTGGTCATACTGCGTGAGCTTATGCATCAGCGTGCGGTTGCGCCACGACCGCTCTAGTTCAATGAACCACGGGTGGCCGTTAATCCAAATGGCCGCGTCGGGTCTCAGCGAGACCGCGGCGTTAGGTAATGCGCCGACAATGCGCGTATAGGTTTTATCCCAAAAGGCATCGAGGCCATAGCTGCTCGCGGTTTTCGTCAGGAGAAGTGCTGCTGTCGTGCGGTCGAGATTGTGTTCGACCGTATGCAGCGTCCGGTTTTGGTCGGGAATGGGCACCCAATAGGGATGGAGCATCTCCCACGTTTTGTCATCTTCATATTGCAGGAATTCCACACCGCCAGGGGCTAGCGTAAAGATGCGGGTGCGTTTTTTGTGGTACGGCACCCACGCGGCTTGAATCAACCCCTTTTGCCGCCAGCGTTTGACGTGCAAGAGTGTTGTTGAGTAGGGGGCTCCATACATCCGACTCACATGGTCCGTGTGCACGTAGCCCAGAAGGCTAAGATCCCACAAAAAATTCACCGTATACTCACTGTACGGTTTCGAGGTGGGCGTATACGGTACCGGAGGCGTCCATTTAATGGGACGCCGGGAGGAGGCCATGGTCATCACGCTCCTTGTCTAGAGTTTGGGATCTAACAACCACGGAACGTCCGGGTCTTCAGGGTGATCCGGCCCGGTCACCGGTGGTGTCATCAGATCAGCCTCCACTGGCCCAGGCGCATCCGGAAACCACTCCGGATGGTCGCTAAGCCACTTGGGCACTTGGGTCATAAAGTCTGGCCGTTCGGCTTGGTGCTGAGTTAACACGCTGGACAAATGACGCAAGGTGCAGTGTTGCTCCTGGCAGACGCGCAAGACCATCACCTCCGTTAAGCGAAACTGTTGGGCAATTCCTGACGCTGATACCGTCTCGACCTTTGAGGGATTAGAGGATCGGGGGATCGCAGGCATCCCCAACACTTCAGGCGCGTGGGATTCGGGCATTTCGGCGGGGCTAGCGGAATCATGACCCTCGCCGGCCTCCGAGCTACCGCCTGTACCCTCTGTCTGTGCCGTGTTGTCTTCCGGCAGTTCAAACGTCTCCGGCTCCTCTGGCGGCAGCCACCCCGACTGATGGTCCTTGTGCCAGGCGGCCCACTCTTCTTGCGCATCCGGCCGCCAGTCAATCGTCTCGGCCACAAATGGCGATTGCACGGCACCCTTCGCC
>JAKAAS010000210.1 GCA_021802225.1 Bacillota bacterium | reverse complement strand
TCATAACGCCGCCCGGGATGTGCGCACCGGCCCTTGGGGGTTCGAATATTCCTGATAGCATGGGCGACACAAGTCTGCGTCAAATCGCCATTGGGCGTCATCGGGCTCCCATGTCATGGTCACATTCATCCACTCCGCTCCATCCTGGATCTTCACCACCGACCGCACATGGATGCCAAATCCGTTAATTTCCTTCCCACAACGTCCGCAAATCATGCCGCCAATCACCCGCTTGATTTGTCATTTTCGCCTAAATCTCTACTTATGGTACACCTAACTTCCTCCAGATGCAGTGACTGACATGCAGATGAAGAAATTTCCCCTGCAAGCTGACGGTGTCGGAGAGCAACAGGAATCATTTTCTTCCCCTTGGTATCCAACTAGTTTGCGGAAATACGCCAAGGTCTTCAGCTGCCAGTCGACCCGCTGGCTCTCCCGAGAATTCCCTGTATTCGGTTGAGCCTACGACATCATACGCCAGTTGCTATAGAGAAATTGTATCGCCGCGGCAATTTCGCCAATAAAGAAATTTGGCTTGAGCTGAAATTCCGGAGTTTCATAGAGCGGTCGTCTAGGCCACCGTCCGTGAGTTAGCTGATAGAATGCGGCCGCCAGTTCCACCGTCCGCACCCTCGCCCACGCTGCTCGAACGTCTTCCGGCCCGACAGCCGAAGACACGGCATGGTCATTCAGAAGCCTCGCCACGGCCTGTGCCTCAAACACGGCCAAATCGCCGGAACGAAGCAGTGGGATCAGAACCTTTGACGGTATCCTGTTATAGCTTACCTCTACCCCGCTCACCGTCACCCATGGATACCGCGATCCCACACGCACCATCGCCTCAAATTCTTGCGTCCATGAATTGGTTCCATCAAATGCGGTCGTTTCATCGAGAATATCCCGCCGGAACACGACCGGGGCATGCTGTCGTTGAGTATTTCCGCTGACAAGAACATGCCGTACCAAAGCCCCGCCGCTCCAGCGTTCGATTCCGTTATCCCATCCAGCGTGAATCCCAGCTTGGGGCACACCCGTAAATAGCGCTGCATCTCCGTAACGATCTATGGCTACGCGCATCAGCGTTAACACATTCGGGGCAAGGACCTGCCCCGGGAGCAGCAGCATAACATATGGTGAATTACCCTGTTGCACGGCGTCCCGAATGTGCTGTACGTCCCCTTTGAATACCTTGTGGCGGTGAGAGTGAATGCGAACATCTTCGCGCCCCAGCATCTCGGCGACAAACCATGCGCTATCTTGAGAATGATTGTCCATAATGAAACATTCCCACCCGGATTCCACCTGACGCTGCAGACTGCGGATGGTTTCCAATAAGGAGACCGCATGATTTTGGGACGGTACCACAATGCTCACCCACGGTTTCACCATGTCCTATTCGACCTCCCAAGACCGTAGATCGTTGTCAAACATTCCCCCGTCTGCCTCGTTGCCAACCGAATGCGTCAATGCACGAAGCGCACCGCAACAATCGGAGAATAGCCGTAGGGATAGAAGTCCTGGCTGCTAACTAGGTTGGCTTCGTAATAGACTGGGTCAGCCTGAGGATTCAAATCGCGCACCGTGAACTGGGCTATTCCATTCCGATTAGTCAACGCGCTCACAGGGGTCTCCCCCACATATCCCCGATTAATGGCGCTTTGCGCCAGTTGCGCCCCGTGCTGGGCATAAACCACCTGTCCGAAGTAAATGGGGATACCGCTCACATGAACGGGTTGGTCCCAACGATTCAAAATGTTAACGGTGAAATGCACGGGAGTGCCCTTTGCCACAAACCGATTGACCGCATCGGGGGTAATAGACAGATGCCACGCCGTCGGTAGCACGATGGCAGTCCGGCTCATCGTTTCGCTCTTCGGTGTAAACAGCATCATCTGAAATCCTCCGGAAATGGGAGGCATCGCTTCTAAGTTGGGCGCCGCCAAAACATAGGTCGCTGTTTGGTGCGGCCCTAATGCAGACGGGCCACTGAGGGGACGCCAAAATGCTGTCAAATCCCCTCCAACGTCGGCGGTAAAAGTCGGGTGGACCACAGCGCCTCCGGTGTTTGTGGCCGTAACCGTGACCCGGTCCACAGTGGCCAACTGGCCACTAGTATGAATCCCGCTTAGTTGCAGGCGCACCGGCCCCGGCAGCAACAGTGCAGCCGCTACCGCCACACCGCTGGCGATTCCTCCTGCCCAGACCGCATACCGGCTAGATCGACCCAGCGGCTCCGCCCTTCCAGCGGGCCTGGTCGTGGCGACCGCCACCACCGCCGCAGGGATCAGCATGAGCAGATAGCTGGCAAAAGAGCGGGTGGCAAAGAAGAGAGCCACCGAAGGCAACAAAAAGGTTGCGGCCTTGAGCCGTGGGTAGGTCAGCGGGTAGAGAACCAGTAACGTCACCAAAACAACAAGGCTCAATATCGTATAGGCTTCCAGGGACCCGCTTCCCCACGGCTCAAACAGGCTGACCGTAATCAGGCCCTGGCCGTCTGGCACCGTCTTGCTGATGAGAGGAGCGAGGATCCCGCGAAGCCAAGATCCGGGATTAGCAAACAAAAATGGCAAGTTGGGCAACAGAAAAACGCCGCCGCTAATCAGCGTATAGCGCCCGACCATGCGTTTAATTGCCTGAGTGTCCATGCCCCTCCGTCGCCCTTCCAAGATAAATCCCATGACGAGGAAAGGCCACAGCACCCATGGTGTTTGCTTTATGCCAAGGGCTAACCCCATCCACACAGCAGGCCATACCGCAGCCCATCCTTGTTTCAACGGGTACCTGTCCCATTTCCACGCTGCCAACACTAGAAACGGCACATACAGGGCATCAGTAACGCCTCCCTGAGCAAATCCAATGTAGACACTGAAACTGCCCAACACTAAAATCCAAGGGCGGACCGAACGCGGAACCGCATAATACGCTAGGACAATGCCAAGAGCCCATGCGGTCACATTGAACCACACCGCCACCTGGCTGGTCCAGCCCAGAGCGATAGCTGGAGCGTAGAGTTCGAAAGCCAGAGCGGGATAAGACAAAAGAGTCACTGGCGTCCCGGTCAGGGTCCACGTGAACTTGTCCGGGGACACTTGGTAGGCGGTGAAAGCAGCGGCTAAAGAACGCCCGTAGGGATTAATCCCGTGGACCCACAGGGTTGCCGCCCATTGATCGAATGCCATCTCATCGGTAAGGTAACTCGGATTGGCATAAATTTGAGTGTAAACCCAAACAAAGAGCGCACCCACCACCAACGCTAGCATGATGGCCTCCCAAGCACGCCACGCCTTCTTACGACGTAAAAGAGAAGGGACAACCAAGCTGGCCATTCCTCCGCCAGCCAGGAGCACGGAGGGAATAGGAGCCGCTGCGGTCATGGTGCCTGCCGTCCACAAGCGCAGTCCCCACATGATTAGGGATACTGCCACCACTAGCCAACTGACCTGCAACAAGCGTGAAGATGGCACTAAGTCGGCAACCGACCGAGAGCTAGGGTTTAACTGCGACGCGGTATTTCTAGAATTCATGATGATCCTCCGAGTCCTGTGATGGTCTGCACATTGCCCATCGCGGAATCGCCCACAACCACATACAAAGAACGGCCGTCAGGGCTAATCAGAATTTGAAGACTGTCAGCGGGAGCAGGCAACACCTTCTTCACACTTTCGGTAGCGACAGAGACTACAGCCACATTGCGAACCGTACCCCGTCCTTTCAGAGCGTACAATACTGTTCCAGCAGGATTGACGGCAAGACTGCGCCCCGACTGTCCCACCACGAACTGGCCGACGGCCTGATGAGTAGCAATAGCCCACTCCGTCACCTGCCCAGCCGACGTCAACGTATACAAATGAGCGCCCTGAGGGCCAGGCACCAAACTGACCGTATTTGCGGGCACAGGCCACTGAGTCACGACCGCAGGAGGGTTCACACGGATTTGACCCACAGATTCCCCCGCCGATGTCTTCCATAAGGCATATATATGGCTTCCGGATGTGCCAGCCGCCAGTGTAACCACTGGACCCGGCAGAGCTAGAGATCCACTCAGTTTGGCATTTGGAACCGTGCGCCACTGCACAGCACCAGGCATACTGGCCAACCCCACCGCCAAGGGTCCATTAGGCACAAGCGCGACAGTGCTAGCGGAAGCCGGTAAGGGAATAGCGGGTCCTACCGTAGCTTGAGTCAGAAGAAGAGGATAAACCGCTTGGGCGGATGCAGATCCCGCTAAGACCCACAGGGTCCCATTGCTCTCGGGCCCTCCAGCCGACTCAGTACCACTGGCTGTCGGATAGATATGAATAATTTGGGCTCGCTTGGCTTTCGGTAAAGGGTTTGGCGACTGATGCTGTCCGCACCCATTGATCACCATCCCAACCCCCATTGCTGTAATCATCCATGACCAAAAGTACTTTCCATGAACCAATGGGCTATTCTCCTTTTGTTTTAACCACAATACCATGAAATACGGCCAACTGTCGTAGATGATTATTTCACTGATGCATGGTGCTATCAAGTCGCTCCGACCAGCAAATTCAACTCAAAGATACGAATGCAGCACCTCGTGTAAATCGTGTCAGGTCGATCATGGAAAAGAATAAAAAGTAGGGCCAAGAAAACCTTGGCCCTACTAATTTTAACCACAATTACCAGTTTATTGAACTGATAGCTGCTCCACCACTTGGCGCGTAGGTGGCGCTAGTCCCCGTAAAGTACAACTGCCCATATGTGGACTCACTATATCCACTGCCATTATAGGTGTACGCAGTTGAACTACCCGAAGGAGCTATACCGGAAGCGGGCAACTCTGTGTTCGCAGGAGTGGAAGTGCTACCGTTCCACACATCCACTGGCCCTCTTTGCAACGTTAGGGTCACCAAGATC
>JAKAAS010000209.1 GCA_021802225.1 Bacillota bacterium | reverse complement strand
AGGTGCTTCGGCGGGCGGTCGAACTGGGCGTAAACTTAATTGATACGGCAGACGCCTATGGCCCCTTTGTCGCGGATCTTCTGATCAAGAAGGCGCTTCATCCCTATCCGACCGACCTCGTGATTGCCACGAAGGTGGGACTGACCCGTTCGGGCCCGAATGACTGGCGGCCGGTGGGACGGCCCGAGTATTTACGCCAGCAAGTGGAATTGAATTTGCGTCATCTTGGGCTAGAGCGCATTGATCTTTTACAGTTGCACCGGATTGACCCCAAGGTGCCGCTCGCCGACCAGGTGGGTGAACTTGCGCTCTTGCAACGGGAAGGAAAGATCCGGCACATTGGGCTGAGTGAGGTCACGGTGGACCAACTGCATGAGGCCGTCCAATACGCAACAATTGTCTCCGTCCAGAACTTATATAATCTGGCCAAGCGTGACGCGGAACCCGTGCTGAAGTACTGTGAGGAACACCACTTAGCATTTATTCCTTGGTTTCCTCTGGCCACGGGAGAATTGGCGAAGCCGGGTGGCCCCTTGGCTGACGTGGCCAAACGGTTAGGCGCGACACCCTCTCAATTGGCGCTTGCCTGGCTCTTGAAGCGGTCCCCGGTGGTGCTTCCTATTCCCGGGACTTCAAATGTGCGGCATTTGGAGGAAAACGTGGCCGCGGCAGAGGTCAAACTAAGCCAAGCGGACTTCGAAACGCTGACAAACGCAATCTAGAACTTTCAGGACGTGGAAATCTAGACTGACCAGAGTTGCTGAGGCGCGACTGGATTAATTCGAACGGGCGCCCGGGCGATTGTGATACGAAGTTTGGAGATAGCCCCGGGCGTATCCGTTTCGTTTTTCGGGTAGCGATCCCGGTGGTGAGCGATGAGCGCTCTGTACGCGTCGAAAGATGGAAAGCGGTGTAAAACTGGAGGACCAGACCCGTGGCAAGGATGATCTTATGGATTATGTCACACTGGGCCATACCGGACTGGAAGTCTCAAGAATCTGCCTCGGTTGCATGAGTTATGGGGTCCCAGAACGTGGACCCACACTAAATCTTGCCTTTTGATGTCTTATTCTGGTAAAATATAGACATGGAACCATACATCTCTATTGGTAAGGCGGCTAAGATGTTGGGGGTGACGCCGAAGACCTTACGGCGGTGGGAGCAAGCCAAAACCCTTCAAGCAGAACGCACACCGACGGGCTATCGTCGCTACCGCGCGGATGAAATTCGGCGGCTATTGATTAAACGGTCAGAAGGCTATGGCCATCGTTGTGCGATCTATGCGCGGGTCTCCTCAGCGAAGCAGTTCCATGACGGGAATTTAGATCGTCAGCGCAGTCGGCTGGAGGATGCTGCCCAGCAGCGGGGCTGATCCGGTCCTCGTGGTGGCGGAACAGGCCTCCGGGATCAATGATAAACGGCGCGGACTGTGGCGGGTTTTGCGGCTCGCGGAGAAACGGGGATTCGATGTTCTGCTGATCGAATTTCCCGATCGCTTGGCCCGTTTTGGTTATCGCTATCTCGTCGAATATCTGAAAGCCTTTGATGTGCGGGTGGAAACGACGCAAGAGACGCCTTCTGCCCCATGTGAGGAAGAACTGACGCGCGACTTGATCACGATGGTGACGGTGTTCTCGGTCCGGCTTTATGGCCGCCGGAGCCAAGGCTTACGCAAAAAAATTGCGGAGACGATTCACACCCACACCGCAGACCGTAAGGAGATCGCCCATGGCGCTGGTGATGAAAACCCTGAAACTGGGGGTTCCTAAGGACATTCATGCCATCAAACGGCAAGCCGTTCTGGACACTCAGATCTTATACAACCGCGTGCTGGCGTTTTATCTGGACTTCTTTGTCGCGCATCCAGCCGTCTTTGAGGAAACCGTGCGCGTGACCAAGAAGAACGGAGAGGTCATCGAACGACACGGGACGGCTCAAGAACTGCTGACTTTTGCGGAGCAGCACACGCTGGCGACGCCGGCCCATCCCGATCCGCTGATGCCCCTGGTCCAGGCGATTCCTGCAGCGAAAGAGATGCCCACAGGATTGCGCCGGGCCGCGATCAATCATGCCAGTGGCCAGGTCAAAGGGTGGATCACCTTGTGCCGCCAATGGGAACAGGCCGGCAAGAAAGGCGCTTCTCCCCCACTCGGTGCGCCGAATGAACCGATCACCTGCTACGCGGACATGGTGGGTTATCCGGATTTTGATTTATTGCCGCAGGCCACGGTCCAACATACGTTTGTGGCCGTGAAACTATGGTACGAAGGACAGTGGCAAAAAGTGCCGTTGCCCATCATCTTGCCGGCGTATGCCCACGATGCCCTGTGGGCCGCGCAAGCGGAGCGTCAACGTATACGCGCTGCGAGGGCACAGATCAAGGCCCGAAAAGCCCCGAAAGAACCCTGGACAGAAGAAGAACGCGCAGCGGTGCGTCCCAAGGTTTGGGTCACACTCTCCCTGTCTCTTTATGTTAAACGGGATAAAAGGTATCCGGGGCACCTGCGCTTGGCTTTACATGTGCCCATGGAAAAATACGTAGAAACCCCACAAAAAGCGAAGGCACAACTTGCGGCCAACCCCGGACTACCGGTCGTCACTGTGGACCTTGGAGTGAACCGTTTGGCCGTGATGGGGGCTTTTTGCATTCGGGCAATTGCGGGCCACTCAGTTCATCTCGGGTGGTGCTTTGAACCACCAGCGACACGTGCTGCTCAATGTCATCGACAAGAAGCGGCGGCAGAGCGGGCGATTACCAGCGGGGGTACAGGATAACGTGGACCTGTGGAGCAAGGTACGCCATATGGATGAGAATGCGGCGCGGCAGGTGGCCCGCCAAATCGTCGACTTTGCCCTGGCCCACCACGCTAAAGTGATTGTCTTCGAGTACCTTCGCGGATACCAAGCGCCGAAAGAAAAAATGAGCCGAGCCGGTCGCAAGAATCACAAGCGGGCCTACTGGCTGCGCGGTAAAATTGTGGATTGGGTCCGCGATCTGGCGTTTCGCGAAGGGATTTTGACCGTGGAGCGCAATCCCGCGTACACCAGTCAGATGTGTCCACAGTGCCCGCCCGAGTACCGCACGGTGGGGGTGCGCGTGAAACATACCTTTACGTGCTCCAATCCGCATCATGCTTATCAAGCCGATGCAGATTTTGTCGGGATGATGAATCTGTACCGGAAATGGGTGGGCACTTTTACGTATCCTTCTAAGAACAGGAAGGATGAACCCAACCCTATGCAGGCGACAGCCTAATACCGCATAGGTCTCGTGGGGTGCCATAGACGCCCTGCGAGTGCCCCCGTGGTGGGGGACGTTTCTGAGGGGGATCAGGAGGACGCTGGCTTGCCAGAAGAGGGGATCCCCCATACGCCGAGAAGAGGCTCAGTCCCAACGCCTCTCCCCTCGTCAGAGGGAGACAAAGCTCAGACACATGGCGCTTGCCTATATTTGTCTAAGCTTTTAGGCAACTGCTGACACCACACCACAGTTGGGTTCTCAATGAAGAACAGGCGCGGCCATTCATTCAGAAAGCCCTCGAGGAAGGAATCAATTTTTTCGACACGGCCAATGTGTATTCCGGGGGCACCAGCGAGGAAATTACCGGGAGGGCCTTAAAAGACTTTGCCCGGCGCGATGAGGTCGTCATTGCCACCAAAGTGCAGGGACGTATGCGTCCTGGCCCCAATGGAGACGGCTTGTCGCGCAAGGCGATTCTCACCGAGATCGACAACAGCCTCAGGAGATTAGGAACTGATTATGTGGACCTCTATCAGATTCACCGGTGGGACTATGCGACGCCGATTGAAGAGACCCTGGAGGCTCTGCACGATGTGGTAAAATCCGGCAAGGTCCGCTATATTGGCGCGTCCTCCATGTATGCCTGGCAGTTTTTAAAGGCTCTGAAGATCTCTGAACAGCACGGATGGACACGATTTGTGTCTATGCAAAACCACGTCAACCTGCTATATCGCGAGGAAGAACGCGAAATGCTCCCGCTGTGCCAGTCTGAACGTATCGGGGTCATCCCCTGGAGTCCGTTGGCGCGGGGCAGGCTGACACGCGACTGGAATGAAAGCACGTCGCGGTCCCAAACCGATGCATTTGCCCATACACTTTACGATCACACTCTCGCGGCTGACAGAGCCGTTGTGGAAAGCGTCGCCGCAATAGCGGCGGAACGCCACGTGCCCCAAGCCCAAATCGCTCTCGCCTGGGTGCTGCAAAAATCTCCCGTAACCGCTCCCATCGTTGGAGCGACGAAGATACAGCACCTCGATGATGCCATACACTCATTGTCCATCCAGTTGACGTCGGGGGAAATTGAGCGATTGGAGGCACCATACATCCCGCATTCGGTAGTGGGCTTTAACTGAAACGTGGCCTCTTCCAGACTTACTGTTCCTTCTCAGCCTGGAGGGGCCATCCCCTCCGGCAATCTCGTGCGAAGCGGGCGTTCAGCACGAAATCCGCGCACCTTCCTTCATTCCGGGGTTCTCACCCCTGCGACTGTTGTGGATGCGGACACTTTCGCAAGCTCCTAACTCTATACCATCCGCAATGAAAATCTTTGTTGTGCCCCCGTCCGAAGCACGAGCAGACGCCGAACCACACGGTCGGACTTCACCTGTCCAACCGGGCACGGGGCAGCACGGCACCAGCCGCTGCTGACCGACACAATCCCGGTCCAGCGGGCATGTTGACGGGATACAGGCGCGAGCGAGACGTTGCCTGGTAAAGTGCATCGCCCAGCCAGGACATAAATCTGACGTTTCTACCCGCTCTTACCAATCCTGCACAAGGTTTCTCTGTCGCTTTGCCCTGCGTCTACAGGATCTTGATCCGATGGAGCTTTCATGAACTTGCACTGGCTTTGCTGGCGG
>JAKAAS010000208.1 GCA_021802225.1 Bacillota bacterium | reverse complement strand
CTCCCTTCCGGTAGCTTTGGGCGCGGTGTGAGATCATAGAGAAGTCCGGGCCATAACTTAAGGAGAATTAGGAGGGAATCCAATGAAGGCGGTAATTGTCACGAAATTCGGAGGACCAGAGGTTTTAAAAATCGCTGACATTCCAATCCCCGCCATTGGGCCAGACCAGGTGCTGATCAAGGTCCATGCGACCAGCGTGAACTTTGCTGACATCAAATCCCGCTACGGCCAGTATCACGGAGCCAGCCAGCCTCCCTTCGTTCCCGGGCTGGATGCGGCAGGCGTTGTGGAAACCGTAGGTTCCAACGTCACCCGGTGGCACCCCGGCCAGAAGGTGGTCGCCTTCCCTAAAAACGGGTCGTATGCGGAATACGTCTGCGCGGACGCCGCCCTCACCTTTGCCCTGCCGCCGGAGATCGACTGGGACACGGCGGCCGCGTGCCCTCTCGTCAGTTTTACCTCTTATAAGCTGCTTCATGACGTAGCCCGGCTCGCGCCTGGAGAAACCGTTTTAGTGCATGCCGCCGCAGGAGGCATTGGCACCACCGCCACGCAATTAGCCAAGATTCTGGGAGCAGGGCTGGTGATCGGCTCCGTGGGAGATCCATCCAAAATCCCCGTCAGCCTCAGCGCCGGTGCCGATCATGCCTTCTGCTGCACCAGCGGCAATTTCTCCGACCAAGTCAACGGCCTCACTCACGGCCGCGGAGCCGACGTGATCTTGGATTCCATCGCCGGTTCTGTGACGGGACAAAGCCTGCAATGTCTAGCTCCGTACGGCCGCCTCGTCGTGTTTGGCAATGCCAGCGGCCAGCCTGGTGTGGTCCACACGACTGACTTGCATGCCAGTTGCCGGGCCGTGCTGGGCTTCAGCTTAGGCACGACTCGCAACGAGCGGCCTGAGCTGCTGCAAGACACGGCCGAGCATGTCATGGATTACCTTGCGACAGGACGATTGAAGATGACTGTCGGCCGGACATTTCCCTTGTCCGAGGCCAGAGCCGCCCAAGGGTGGGTGGAAAATCGGCAGAGCACCGGGAAAGTCCTCCTCGTGGTCAGCCCGACCCGTTCAGGCGGGACACCCGTTTGATGCCATGCCTGGAAGCCCTTGGAGGAATCTTCGCTATTTAATAGAACGGGGCACAATCACACGGGAAAGAGGTGCCCGGGATGCTGACACGCCGCGGCCATAAGCTTTTCCTGCCGGGAACGGTGCCGCATGGAATCCCCTCAGGGACTGCTACGCCCTGAGTGCATTGTCTCTTCCGGCTTTCCTAGAAGCGCCAATCCTCGATGCCGGGTGACCACCACCGGTGCTGCTGTGGTGTGCCGAATTCTCGCAGGAGCGGCCCTGGTGTTTTTGGAAAATCCGCTTGGCCCCTTCCACCTGACCGTACCGCAGGGTTAAAGCACATGACCGCCCCGTCTTCACATCCTGTCAATCCAGACCTCCTTCCCTTGTGCCAGCTTCGTATGGTACCATGGCTCAGATGAGCCATGGTACCACTTTTAAACTGCGGCGGTCCTGATCGCCAGCGGTACCGGGACCCCGGGCTGGCATATCCGGACAGCGTGCGTCTGACAAGAGAATGGGAAAGGAAGAGCGTATGGCAGAAGAAAGATTGTCCGCAGCATCCCATGATTATGTGGAACTGCTTTTTCACTGGCACCGCTACCAGACCGCAGCCGCCCTGCTCAAGGATCTGAAGGTGCTGGAAGTGGGTATTGGAACCGCCTACGGAGCCGCTTACCTGTCGGACATCGTCGATAGCCTGACCGGAATTGATGTGGATCCGTGGGCGGTTCAAAATGCTGCGGATCTCTACCCCGCACCCAACTTAACATTTTTGCTGGGTGATCTGAAGAGCCACCATTTTGAGGATGCGTCTTTTGATGCTGTGATCATGTTTGAGGTCTTGGAACACGTGTCCAAACATGAGCAGCCAGCACTCATCGAAGAGATCTCCCGCGTCCTCAAACCCGGAGGACTTTTTTTGATGTCCACTCCTGACCATGACCGCACCAAGGACTTTGCCGAAGAGAATCCCTATCACATCGGGGAGCTGACTGAACCGGAGCTGCTGAGCCTTCTGGCCTCCTCTTTTGCCTATACCGAACTGTATTCCCAGGAAATCAACGCCGCCAGCATTATATGGAAGCCCAATGACCAATCCTTTGCGGGATATGGAGTGGACGTTGGCGAGTCCAGCTCCCATCCGGCGCCCGTCAGCCAGAACAAACGCCTCACCCTCATCACCCAGAGCAGTGCAGCGCCTCTCACAGCCTCTTTGGCCGGATTTTGTGTGGAGAGTGAGCGGCGCATTCTAACAGAGCTTTGGGATCATATCGGCAATACCGAATGGCGCTTGAGAACCGCCGCCGAGGAAACCGAGCGCCAGACGGCGAAAATAGCTGAAACCCAAGAGACCGAGAAGCGCTTGCAGGCTGAGCTTGACCAGGCTGAGCACGATATTCTCGTCATGTCGGAAGATCTGCTGGCCATCCATGCTTCTTACCAGGAACGTCTGGAGCGGCTTGAACAACTTGAGCCCCTCGCCCAAGAAACCGAATGGCTGAGGCAGGCCAATGCATCTTTGCAGCAGCAGCTGGACGTTGTCCACAATTCCCGGTCATGGCGGGCCATCCAGCGCTACTGGCGCCTGATGGACTCGCGGGCCGCAGGCCCAGTGCTGCAAGGGGTGCGCAAGATCGTCCTGCGCACCCGCAAACCTCCGTCCTCCTGACGCAGGCCCGCCAGGCCCCACTTCGGTCCTCCATTGGGCCGGATTTTTCCCGTCACTGCGGGCCCTTGGGACTGGCGTGAATTAGACTCCCGAGACCCCCTAACCCCGCGGCCCACCGCGCGGATTCCCGCCGGTGCTACGGCTCCTTTCAGCTTTAAGCAGTTGCCGCACAATCTGAGAAGGATTTTTCGCCGCTACGGCGAATTTTCTTTAAGAGATTATGATGCCATGGCTAGCAAAGGAGCACGCCCGTGAATATCCGCCTTATGTCCGTTATGCTGTCCGCCTCACTGGGACTGCCGCTGTTGAGCGCGGGGATCAGCCGCGCTCAATCCCTGCCCGCAGCCTATGCTGTCCCGGTCCATGCTTTGCGCCAGGCCAGTTTGCCGCCCACTCCCTTCTACCAAACGGAATTGCCTGCCTTGGACCGATCCACCGGGGCCCGGCGGGTGACCGTGGTTGTGGATACACCGGGCCGCGCAGCCCTTCTGAAACAGTACGCATCCCAGGTGAGCACCCCCGGCTCGCCCCTGTACCACCACTTTCTGAGTCCTCAAGCGCTGGCCCGGAGATTCGGCCCGACACCCGCTGCCGCCGAGCAGGTCCGCCAGGCTCTGCAGGAGGCGGGGTGGCGGGTGCTGGGACACACGGCGCTGACGGTCACAGCGGAAGTGCCGGCAGCCGGCGCCCGGGCAGAAATTCCCGTAGCCCCGGCCCTGTACGCCGTAGACGGGTTGGAAACTGTGCACGTCACCGTCCCCCAGGCGTCCGCGTCCTCCCCCCTGCGCCGGCTGCCCCGCGACGACGCTACCGTGCGGCCAGCTTTGACGGCGTCTTCCGCATACCTGGCTCCCTATGGCCTAGCCCATCCCCCCGCACTGGCGCAAAGGGTGATGTCCGCGAACGGGGACATCTTCACCGCCATGAGCTTCAATCCCGCCGTCACATCCGCACTCCCGGCCGGACTGCCGTTCAATATTGTCCTGTCCGCCCAGACGGCAGCTGGCCAGCCGCTGACAATCCAGTCCGTATCCAACATCGCGGACACGCAAAACAATATCGGGTCATATGGCAGCGGCCAGGCTTTCCCCGCCAGCAGCAACACGCTATGGCAATTGGAACTGGCCGCCTTTGGCGCCAGTTCCCAGCCCGATACCCTGACCGCCGCTGTGACACTGGCTGACGGCACCACGGAGACGGTCTCCTTCACCCTGCCGGACTTTACCGGGTCGGCGACCGCTCTCTTCCCGCTGGACGGGGCGCAGTTAAGCCAGCTCCTGGGCGCCCAGAAATTATACCAGGATGCCCTCAGCTCACCTCCCGGCCCAGTGGCCATCCTCACCGTGGGCACTACGCCCAGCCTGTCCGACCTGTCGGCGCTGATGACCCAGGAGTCTCTCCCCACCCCAGAGGTGGCCTTCCCGGACACCGGCGCCTCCCCGACCGGGGTGGCGCCGTCCTCATCCGCCCCGGCCGGGCTCGAATCCAATCTCGACCTGCAAGCGGTGGCGTCTTCCGCACCGGGCGCTCCCATCGCGGACTATGTCTACTCATCCAGCGACCCGGCGGACCCCCTGACCGCCTTTCTGGCCCTCTTGGCCCAGACGGACGCGCAAAAAATCGCCACGATCAGCTACGGGTTCTATGGGGAAAACGCCACAGCTCTCAGCACCTTGATGAATGCCTGCACCGCCGAGGGAATCACAGTCTTTTTCGCCAGCGGCGACGAGGGCGCTTATGCGAGCGCTGCGGGGACCAGCCTCGGATTGCCGGCACCCGATAGCGACCCGGCTGCGGTCACCGTCGGAGGACTCAACATGGCCGCCTCCGCCACGTTCGACAACAATGGCAACATGGCGGGCCTGAGCGGGCCCGCCGTGCTCAAAGCCTGGGGCGGAGATTACCTGGACGGCCTGCCTACCCCCACCTTGGAGGCATTTTTAGCCGAAAACAACGCATCGACCGGCGGTTTTGGCTCCTCCCCCGTCCCCAGCTGGCAAGCTCCACTGCTGCCGGCACAGGCGGCAGGTCTGGGCACACCGGATATTGCCTCCCTAGCAGGCCTGCCCTCGTTCCAAGGCGTCATCGGCGGCACCGCGGCCGACCTGGGGGGAACGAGTCTGGCTGCGCCCCTGACCGCCGGCTGGGTCGATGACATGGAAAGC
>JAKAAS010000207.1 GCA_021802225.1 Bacillota bacterium | reverse complement strand
CTGCCATGGTAATGCATCACTGAATTATGTTTTCGAAGGCGCGCCCTTTTATGCGCTGTCGGTGTTTTTGCCACTGATCCTCAAAACATCGGATTTTGCTGTCTCACTGACGGCGATCGCAAAAGGCAATTTAGTGCTCCAAATGTCTGGGCTAATAGGCATCCTATTGATTTATCTATGGGTAGATAAGCGCGGACGGAAATTCGTCAATTATTTAGGATTTGGCGGCGTGGTAGTGGCCTTATTGATTTATGAACTACTTTACCCGCCCAGCCCATTGATGTTATTCGGCGTTTTTAGTCTCATAGAAGTAGCTGTGTGGCTTGGACCAGCAAGTACCGATAATTTGTACCTCGGTGAGCTATGGCCAACCCGTATACGCGGCACCGGGGCAGGCATTGCTGCGGCATGTGGTCGGCTTAGTGCCATGGCTGGAACTTTCGGTTTACCGATTCTCATTGCCTCGTTTGGCATTAATGGAGCGCTTTGGTTTCCCGCCATCTTTTGCTTTCTCGGCATCGTGAATACAGCTGTGTTGGGAATCGAAACCAAAGGAAGAACCTTAGAAAGTATGTGGGGTTTATAATAACGCTATCTTAGGAGGACAATAACATGCCAGATTTTCATCAGTTGAGAGAAACGGTCTTTTCATGGGCTGCACCCCCAATTAAATTTGGATTGGGGGCATCGCAAGAACTCGGTTATGATTTGGCACAGCTCGATATGCGGTCGTGTTTGGTTATAACCGATCCACGCGTTCGAAAAACGGGTATCATCGAAGAATTGGCCAACCACTTGAAGGTGGCAAAAATTGATTTCGAAATCTATGACGGCGTCTCTGTAGAACCGACCAACCGTAGTTGGCAGGATGTCATTAAATTCGTACGAGCTGGAACATGGGATGGGTTTGTTGCCGTAGGAGGCGGATCGGTGATCGATACCGCCAAAGTAGCCAACTTGTTCTATACTAATGAGGGTGACATCCTTGATTACATTGCGCCCCCAGTGGGATTAGGTCATCGTCCTCAACACCCCTTGCGGCCATTGGTTGCCATCCCCACGACATCAGGGACCGGCTCAGAGGCTACAAGCATTGCAGTGGTAGACTTATTAGACCTGCATTTAAAAGCGGGCATTAGCCATCCGGCGCTGAGACCCAGTCTGGCTATTGTGGATCCAAATCTTACAGTATCGTTGCCGGCTGAAATCACTGCAGCCTGTGGAATGGACGTTCTTACGCATGCCATCGAAAGCTATACCGCTAAAGTGTTTTCCCATCGTCCTGCGTATCAACACCCATCCCAGCGAGTAGCCTTTGCGGGAGCTAATCCAATCAGCGATTTGTTTTGTGAGCGGGCCATTAGGTTAGTGGGAAAACACTTGCGGAGCGCTGTCCTTAATGGATATGATCTAGAAGCCCGTTATGGCATGTCATTGGCAGCTATGTACGCTGGGATTGGTTTCGGTAACGCAGGTACGCATATTCCCCATGCCAATGCGTATCCCATTGCGGGACAGGTAAAGGAATATCAAGTGAGTGGATATCCTGTGATGCCGATGGTTCCTCACGGGCAGGCAGTGGCTTCGACGGCCATTGCAGCATTTCGATTTACCTTTCCTGCTTCGCCGGAACGCCACCACAAGGTGGCTGCCTTACTTTCCGAACGAAGCATTGGGACCCAGGAAGGCCCTGAGGTTTTACCAGGCGTTCTTCGTGAACTTATGAAAGACATAGGAATTCCTCTCGGGATTGCGGCATTCGGATACACGGAGCAGGATGTGGAATCTCTGGCTGAGGGTACCATGAAGCAACAACGCCAACTGCAGGCATCACCGCGAATCATCACCATGGATAATGCGCGAGAAATATTCCGTCAGTCTCTCAGAGGAGAATGACCAAACGTGAGGAGGGTCATTACACGATGGAGCGAGATGTGCTATCCAAATATAACGAAAGTCAGCTTAAAAGCATTGTCGGACCGAGCCATGTTCTAACTCATTTGCATGACCGTGCGCTTTATGCTTATGATGCCACAATTCGCAGGCGAGTTCCTACGGCCGTTATTCGCCCGCGCACGACGGAAGAAGTAGCGAAGCTCTTAATGTTAGCGGATTCTTGTTCTATACCCATTTCACCACGAGGTGCATCAACCGGCCTTTCAGGCGGGGCGGTGCCGTTGCATGATGGGTGGGTTATTGACCTCTCGAGGTTCCAAGATCTATTAGATATTCATCCTACCGACTTATACGCTCGCGTTGGAGCCGGTGTGACGGTGGAGCATTTCGCGCAGGCAGTAAATAGTGCAGGTCTGTTTTTTCCTCCAGATCCGGGCAGTGCCAAGGCCGCGACAATGGGCGGGAGTTTGGCAGAAAATGCTGGAGGCCCCCATGCGTTCAAATATGGAGTGTTTCGCGATTACACGTTGGGTCTTACCGTGGTTTTGGCAGATGGACGGGTCTTGCATACTGGGGGCCTTACGGTCAAGAATGTTAGCGGCTACGATTTAACACGATTGTTTGTAGGTTCGGAGGGTACCCTGGGGATAATAACTGAGGCCACTATGCGTTTAATCCCCCCGCCTGAGGATCAGCGAACATTATTGGCGATCTATAACACAATTGATGATGCGACCGAGACAGTAAGTCGCATTATTTCTGCCGGAATGCAGCCTGCCGCTATGGAATTTATCGATGATGCCTCGATCCGAGTCGTGGAGTCGTATCTTCATCTTGGCCTACCTTTAGATGCAGCAGCATTGTTATTGATTGAAGTCGATGGACCATCAATGGTGGTGGAAGCTCAAGCACGACAAATCGCGGAGGTTTGTCGACAACTTGGGGCTCGTAGCATCGAAATAGCTTCCACCGTGGAGACAGCCGCAGAATTGTGGCGCGCCCGAAAATCAATTTCATCGGCAGTTTCCCGCATTAAGCCGTCAAAGATTTCCGAAGACGCTACGGTACCGCGTAGTCAAATTCCGACAATGGTTCGGCGCTTAAAAGCGATTGCCCGGGAATATGATGTCCATTTAGTGATCTTTGGGCACATCGGAGATGGGAATCTTCATCCGAATATTGTATGTGATGAAAATAATCTGGAAGAAATGGAACGGGTATGGGCAGCGGTGGCAGCTATCTTTGACACTACTTTAGAATTGGGTGGAACGTTGACGGGAGAACATGGTATTGGCTACTTAAAAGCACCATTCATGCCGTGGGAACACGACAAAACGGCACTGGATGCAATGCGTCAATTGAAAGCAACGTACGATCCCAAGCATCTGTTAAATCCAGGCAAGATATTCCCAGAAGATGCCCCTCCGTGGCCCGTCTCGTTGAGCCAATGGGCCGGAAAAGAGAGGACCAGGTGACCAAACCTAGTAGAGGTTGGCTTACCCATGACGCTCCTTGCTCCGATGAATATCAGTCTTGTATTAAGTGTGGACTGTGCTTGGAGAGTTGCCCAACGTTCCAGGAAACCGGTCGTGAATTGGAATCTCCAAGGGGACGTGTGCAACTCATCGCATCGGTGGCGCGCGGGGAAGTTCCGTTAGAGCGCGGGCCACTCATTGACACCATGTTTTCGTGTTTAGATTGCCGTGCATGCGAGACTTCGTGCCCCTCTGGAGTGCCGATTGGAACATTGATTGAAAAAGCTCGAGGTGAAGCGACCGTAGCATTTCCGGATATACTCCCTCGTTGGACGAGGCGCGCCCAGTCGATCATTGGGCACCCGCGTCGTTTACAGTTTATGCGAAAGCTCATCGTTCTAGGGCAACGATGGGGCATATGGCGGCGTGGTCCCAAATGGCCGGGATTGCCCGATAGTGTTGGCCGATTGGCAGCGACTCTGAGACCCTTACCGATGGAGATGCCGTATTGGAATAACCAGGACATCTCGAAAGTTAAGCAATTGAGCAAACCTAGTGCACATGTTCAATTATTTGTCGGATGCATTATGAATACGGTGTTTTCAGATGCTAACCAATCCACGTATCGTGTATTGGCTAGGCATGGATGCCACATTTCCGTTACCGCGGGCCAAGTGTGCTGCGGTGCATTAGCTGTACACGCTGGCGACCGCAGAGAAGCAAAACGATTAGCGCGAATTAATATTGATCGATTTTTGCTCGAAGATGCCGACTATCTGGTGACCAATGCAGGTGGATGTGGGGCGGCCCTTCTCGAATACCCAGAGTGGTTTCGTGACGATGCACAATATTCCGTGCGGGCACAGCAATTTGCTGCCAGAATTAAAGACGCCATGCAAGTGATATCAACTGTTGGATTCCAACAGCCCATCGGCGCGTTTCCTCACTCAGTTACGTACCAGGGCTCGTGTCACTTGCATCATGTCATGAAAATTGGCAAGACGCCAGAAGCTATGTTGTCGTGCATACCCGGGATCACATATCAACCTATGCCAGATCTGACACGGTGCTGTGGTAGTGCGGGGATTTACAATTTAACCCATCCCATAATGGCTGATACATTATTAGTTCGCAAAATGGCAGACATCCCTCCCGGCACGGAAGTCGTCGTCACGGGGAATCCTGGGTGTTGGCTCCAACTCGAACAGGGAGTACAACGGTATGGTCCATCGGTGCGCGTGATGCACTTGATGCAGGTACTCGATGAGGCTTATCAAGCCGGCGATCTATTACATGATTAAATGACAAGTATGGAGAGTACCCGGATAAATCCTACTGAAACCGGTGTTGAATGGGAATCTGCAGCATCTCCAGGATTCGCCAGACGTGTGGCTTCACATGGGTCCACTGCTCAAAGCCCTGTTTGCGGAGTCGTTTTTAGGCGATCCATTACAAGCCTTCAATAAGTCCGCCTAAAGCGCCAAACGGGAATGAGGATAAAGTGGCGCATTTCAAGGGTTGGCGGCTGAATTGGCGTCGAAAAAC
>JAKAAS010000206.1 GCA_021802225.1 Bacillota bacterium | reverse complement strand
GGGCCGTGCTGTCCGCGATATCTAATTCACGAGCTAATTGGGGGAGTGTTGGCCAGTCATCCATGGGTATGACCCCTTTCGCTCACATGAGCGCCGTATTGCTCACATAAGCGCCGTATTGCTCACATAAGCGCCGTATTGCTCACATAAGCGCCACGGTCATATCAGCTTTATATAGAGAGGGTTTTAGGCGTGGCGAGCTCATCCGCTCATGTTTCGCGTGTGCTCCTGGCAGTCTTGTCTATTGTGCCTCGAAAAGTGGCATATAGCAACGAGCAACACGCTAAGGGGCTATGTGCCGGGGAAGAAACCAGCGTCACTGTCACCCAATGGCACCGTAACCACAAAACCAGCCTTCCGGATCGGGCAAGCTGGTAGAATAACGGTGAGGGCATGCCCTAGTGCGACCTCCTAGCAAGGACGGGAGGGCGGATGCACATTCAGATTGCGGTTTCCGTATCCGGTGTCAGCCTCTATCTGATATGACGCTTGGTCCGGCACAAACGCTGGTAGCCATCACCCGGCCCCCTGTTTCCGCAGGGGGCCTTTCTGGTTTTAGTGTATCCGATTCGTCGCGTCCCATGCAAATTTTGTTTTTGCGCTCACGCGTCATTGACGCTTTCTTAAAAATAGAGAGCACAGACACGACGGTTGCCTTGCCTAAAGAGACTAAGTTTCTTTGATACCAGATGCGATGACAGACACACCGGCTTCCCAATCATAGGCGGCGTTCTTTGTTAGCCAATTGAAATGTGCATCAGCCAGATTGATTGCTTCGGTAAGCTCTTCATGGCTAATATTGGGTTGATAAGAATCTCCTAAACCTTCCAACCACTCCCTTTGCAACCGGTACCAGGTCTGCCTGAATTGCTGACGTTCTGCATTAACCCGTTCATCGTCTGGCGCTAAACCATAGCCCCATGCATTAAAACGTATTTTAGTAATCCCGAGCTTACCCAATAATGCAAGCATGGCCTGTGGAGGCCAACTTTTACTACCCACTCCTGAGATTGGGGCTATACTTGCCGCGTGTTGTATACGTTCGATCACTTCATAATATCGCTTGGCCCCTGGAAACGGTTCTTCATCTGTGATGGAGTCGATCCCCGGAAAATTAATTCCAAAGCGCCCCGTGACGGCTTCCGCAATACTCATGGTCCCTCTTGACCGGCAGACACGCAGCATTTCTTTCACCGCAACTTCTGGGGTCGAAAGAATGCCCATCCCCGTATAGCTAATAACTGCATCAAACGCCTCATTTTTGAAAGGCAGTTGATATGCGTCTCCCACAACAAACGAGACATTCGAGACGGATTTTTCCTCCGCTTTTGTTCGGGCTCTATGTATGAATTCCTCATCCAAATCTAACCCAATGACATGACCGGGATTAATTCCTTCAGCCAAATACGATGCCATGGTGTCTGGACCACAGCCCACCTCAAGAACTTCCATTCCGGGAGCAAGTCCAAAATAATTCAACAAAATCGGCCGCATCTCAGGACGAAAACGTATATGTCGAGACCATTCTAATGACTCGGCGGATTGAATCCATCGAGCTTCATTGTCGCTCATACTATCCCTCCCCAACTTTTTACACTTGTTATTTCCCCTCCTGCCTGAAATATTCCGCTTATCTGTCCGTGTGATCGACAAGAATTACGTGCCCCCGTTGATGGTTCTAGGGGAATTCTAAGCTGACACCAATTTATTTCATTTCCACAAGCTGTCTGTTGCATGGATTTTACCGAGGGCTGTGAGTTGGTCAGGGAATGGTTTGTCGTACCCCATGCCGGAATGCTGACCGACGGTCACAGTTCTACGCGTGGCCTTTTTGGCCTCTATGACAACCCACGCCTGCTCCGAGCCCCTACACTTACTTACCACCACCTCGACAGTCGCTGCCACCAGGATTTCTTGGCAAGGTGGCTGATGATAGTCTGTTCTTCCATGGCCCGCCCGCATTTCCGCCACGACCCATTGCTCCCGTTGTTCTTGTTGTTGGCGCAAGGCTTTTACAGGGACAACCGATATACGCTCCAAAACTGCCAGAATCTGGAGTGAGGTTGAAAAATCACAGAAGGTGGCCCCCTCTGTCCACACTACCACTTGGACAAGAGGATTATCTCCTACGAAACAATCTCCATCCCTTGCGAGCTAGGGAAAGGTGGTGTGAATCCATGGGGGATTATCGGGCGTCGCTCCCGCTTCGTATGCGTGGAGAGCTTCCGTTTGCCCAACAAGTTTTTCGTCCATATGAGTTAGTAGTGTAATCACGTAAAATGATATCCACTCCCGAACGGGTGTTCTGTGCATGGCACGAAATTTCCGCGCTAAGGCAAAAAATTCGGGATCACCCCGTGGATCCAGACGATAAGGGCACTCTTTACCGGGAAGACGATTGTCGGTAATCTCTAACCACCAATGATCGCGCGTACCTTGTATCGTCCATCGCCATTCACCGTCGTCAAACTGCCAATCAGGATGGTCACGTTTTAATTGTTCCACGTCCATATGCTGAAAGGCTGGATGAGGAGAAGACGTAATCACCCCGTTTTGAGCCAGTGTGAGGAGATAGTCATACAAGGCTGTGAGGAACTGGTCTTCCGTCAACGTTAACACCCCTTTCGTCAAGCTCAAGCGCATTAGGAAATTTAAATGTTGGGCATAGTCGCCTGCATTAATCCACCAGGGCACAATGCTGGTGCCCGATTTTTCATGCCAGGTTTCTGTAACGTAACTACCCCATACGGGATATCCGGTAATAACACTTCCCGGTCCAAAACAGTGATAACCGCCAGCATTTCGGGGATTCACAATAATCTCCATCAACACAGACCAAGTTTCGAAGGGGACCGTCGTGGTAAACCACTTATCGTAGACATATCGCCCCGTATCCTGCTGTACGTAATACCATTGATCACGATGGACGGTAATTTGAATGGCTCGCCGCGCCTAATAGGGATCCCCACCACCTTCCCAATTGTGTCGATACTCCATATGTCTCCATCCCACTTTTGATTCTTGACCATAGTACAGCATGACCCACTGTTTGGTATAGCGAGCCTGGGTCACCCAAAGTCCTGTATTAGGTCCCACCGCAATGGATGGAGATAATGACGAGGCTGTTTTCGGAATAATCCGCCCCTGAGAGGACGGTGTTAACCCATAATGAAGATCATATTGGTGTATGGTTTTTTCACATACGCAATTTGCACAGGATTTAAGCCGTGTTGAGCGAATGTCGCTGATGACACATTCACGTATCCAGCTGTTGTATTAATGTTTTCCGTTTGGCGTGCGACTTGCGCCGCTTGACTTCTTTGGGACGAAGTTAACGCATTGGCTGGTGCAGAAGCCGCAAACACTGAGGTTCCCAGTACACTACTAATATCCACAACAGAAGCTATACTAACACTTTTAGAAAGCCATGGGGACAGGTACCGTCCGGTGGCTATTGTACCAAAACATGGTCGGTGTTTTAGCAGACAGGAATTTGTACTCAGAATGGTTTCGTATCAGAATACCATTTATGGGTTGGAAAGTGTTAATACAAATTGTGATTCAGCCAGGCGACGCTAATGGAGATTCATACGGACCGGGAGCGGTTGTTACCGGTTTTCCTATTCAGGGCAACTATAAAAGCCAAACGTGGCATGGGAAGCCTAACACTTCAATTGTGCTGTGGTGGATCAATGTTGGTTACTATAAGCCCGGGCAATAATCGAAAGAGGAATTGGGAGAGGAAGGTGAAAACATGTGGTGTCATCGACAACGGCCATCATGGGTGCTTCCTAGTACTCGCTTATCGCTAGCCGATAGGCAACGTCTCGAAGCTGCATTTTTAGCCTTGCTGTATGACGAATTTCAAGAGACTAAAGATACGGATGGAGTGGTAGAAGAAGACAATCCGGATCATCCAGAACAATCCCACTGGCGTTGGATTCTGCGTGGTACCCGTGAACGTTGGTGGCTAGAAATCCATGATGATCGGATTGCTGAATTGATCGGGCGACCTTATTATCTCGATCCCGTTGGTGATCCTTCGTTCTTCGATTGGGCTTGGCGTCCAGACTCTACTGACGATATGACTCGACCCGAAGGACTGCATGCGTTCTTTGTCTCCATTGGTACCTGGATGGACGAAAATCTTATGGGACAGGCCGAAGCCATCCACGCCTACCAAGCTGGCGCGACTCCCGACAATCCGCCGTGGATTCACACCACCTTTCTCTAGCTAGCAAGGCGTATCGGGATCTCGCGGCCTCGCTTTCACCGTCTGGAAGCCATCATGTATCCACCACACGATCCTCAAATTTTTATTATGCACCCTACTGGCGAGTGGCTTCCGTATCGTCAGCGTATTGGAAAAGTGGAGTCTGGCATCACGGTTAAGGTGGACCCGGACCGGGATCGGGCACTTTATTGCAAACCGTGACAGTGTCCAATAATGCGTTCGGACAAATTAATGTGTCTATGGCCGCTTTACAAGGAGCCGTGGGATACAATGTGACACAAACCTATCGCGAAACCAGTGAATACAGCGTGCCGATCAGTCCAGGGCAATCTTAAAGAAATTTTATGGCAAAACTGGTATCATCAAAAAAACCGTCCATGAACAAGAAGTCCAACCGCCCAGCAATATTATCGTGAATTCCGCCACATGTTACACGCGTCAATGGAGCCATTTCGGAACCACATGGAATATGTGTGAGAGACATGTGAAAGGTATGAACTAACGTGGTGGGCTAGCGAATTCATTGTCTGCATTATGATACCCATCACAGGGAGTGAAAATCACCATGAGTCAGCCACAAGGTGCAGGACGGAAGACACTGATGAGTGCATTAATCGCCGGTATTGTGCTGTCGAGTTGCGGCACACAGACCAGACCCACGCCACGGTGGGTTGGGGTCGGTGGATGGTCGCTTAATGCCGTCGTGTCCCCTGCTCAA
>JAKAAS010000205.1 GCA_021802225.1 Bacillota bacterium | reverse complement strand
TCCTGGATATGGGACGGCTGTTTGTGACGGGGATCGTGGATGAAGAGGAAGTGGGGACGGCGGGACGGACCATTCGGCGAAAGTCTATGGCCAAGAGTTCAGTAGAAAACGTGTTGACGGTTCTACACAATCAAATGCACCTTGAACCGCGAGATTTTGATTTACACGTGAATTTTCCAGGTGGGGTGCCGCTCGACGGACCATCTGCAGGAGTGGCGATCGCCACAGCCTTATACTCGGCTATGACGGGCCGGGCCTGTGACAGCCGGCTGGCGATGACGGGGGAACTGTCCATCCGCGGATTGGTGAAACCGATTGGCGGAGCGGTCGCCAAAGTCGAGGCTGCCAAGCTGGCTGGATGTCGGCGTGTGCTTATTCCTCGTGACAATTGGCAGGAGGTGTTCCGTGACGCCGGTATCGACGTGATTCCCATCGACGAACTCCAGCAGGCTCTCGATTTGGCGACGGTCGCGGAGACAGAAAAGCGGTCGGGCACGGTGCCGCAGACCGATCTGCTTACGGCGAGCCCGTCTCCTTCCGTGGGATCGTAAGTCGGAAAGAGGAGGCGGCCCTTGAGGCCGCCTTTTTTGACGGGAAAAGGCGGTCCATGGGGATGAAGGCGGGTATTGTGGCATAATGACGGGGAAGGATTACGACGTCTGCTTCTTTGCGCCGCGCCAAACTTGCGGGTGATCGTCAAGAGAGAACAGAACGTGTAAGACAGGAGGGATACAAAACATGGATACCCAATTGCCACTCTTGCCGCTTAGGGGTGTGCTTCTCTTCCCTTTTATGGTGGTGCCGCTGGAAGTCGGGCGGGAGCGAAGTCTCAATGCGCTTGAACAGGCCATGCTCGGTTCCCAGGAGCTGGTGTTCGCCGCACAAAAAGATACGCGCTTGGATGAACCCACGAAGGATGATCTCTACGAGGTGGGCATCATCGGCGAGGTCAAGCAACTTTTAAAAATGCCGACTGGCGGGGCTAAGGTCGTGATTGAAGGCCGGGCTCGGGCGATTATACATAAGATTGCGGATGAGGGAACATATTTCAGCGCGGATGTGGAGGAAGTCACTGAGGACACCGAGGTCAATGATGAGACGGAGGCCTTGATGCACGCTGTCGTGGACTTGTTTGAACTCTATGTCAAAAACTCTAAAAAAGTACCGGGGGAAGCCTCACTGAGCATCAATGTCGACGATCCTGGACGTTTGGCTGACACCATTATCAGTTATCTGGACATCCGCACGGCAGAGAAACAAGAAGTGTTGGAAATCTTTCCGGCCAATGAGCGGCTGAATAAAGTTTCGGATATTCTATCTAGGCAGATGGAGCTGCTGGAAATTGAAAAGCGCATTAACGTGCGGGTTCGCAAGCAAATGGAGCGTACCCAAAAAGAGTACTACCTGCGCGAGCAGCTCAAAGCCATCCAGAAGGAACTGGGCGAAAACGACGACCATGTCGGGGAAGTCGAGGAACTGCGGCAGCGCCTTGCCGAGATTACGGGACTCAGCGAAGAAGTGCATGAGAAAATTGCCCGTGAAATCGACCGCATGGCCAAGATGCCTACCATGTCAGCGGAAGCCGTCGTGGTGCGCAACTACGTCGACTGGCTGCTCAGCCTCCCCTGGACCGCACAGATGGATGAGCGGGTGGACGTCACCGAGGCGGAGCAGATTCTGAATGAAGATCACTACGGTCTGAAAAAAGTCAAAGACCGCATTTTAGAATACCTCGCGGTGCGGCAGCTGTCCCGCAGCCTCAAAGGTCCTATTTTGTGCCTTGTAGGCCCGCCTGGGGTGGGAAAAACCTCTTTAGCCCGCTCTATTGCCCGCGCTACGGGCAGGAACTTTGTCCGTGTGTCCTTGGGCGGCGTGCGTGACGAGGCGGAAATCCGGGGCCACCGCCGCACCTATGTCGGCGCATTGCCTGGGCGCATCATCCAGGGGATGAAGCAAGCCGGTTCCAATAATCCGCTGTTTCTGCTGGACGAAGTGGATAAGATGGCGATGGACTTTCGCGGAGACCCCTCCGCTGCGTTGCTGGAAGTTCTGGATCCGGAACAAAACTCCCGCTTTTCGGATCATTACATCGAGATGCCTTTTGACCTGTCGCATGTGATGTTCATTACCACCGCCAATGTGCTGCATACCATTCCCCGGCCACTTTTGGACCGCATGGAAATTATTGTGATTCCAGGCTACACCGAAGAAGAGAAGCTCCATATTGCCGCACAGTACCTGTGGCCCAAGCAAATGGAGAACCACGGTCTGACCGCGCAGATGGTTGACATCAGCCAGCACGCCACCGCTGCTGTCATCCGCCACTATACTCGGGAAGCCGGTGTGCGCCAGCTGGAACGGCAACTGGGAACAATTTGCCGGAAAGTCGCGCGAGAAATTGTGCAGGGGCGCAAAGGCACGATTCGCATTACCGTAAATACCCTTGGAAAATACCTGGGACCGCACACGGTGCACCACCGTGAGGCAGAACAGGCTGACGAAGTGGGTATTGTGACAGGACTGGCCGTGACGGAAGCCGGCGGGGATGTCATGCCAATCGAAGTGACGACGATGCCGGGCAAGGGGCGGTTGAATTTGACCGGGCAATTGGGTGATGTCATGCAGGAGAGCGCTCAGGCGGCCTACAGCTTCATCCGATCCAAAGCCAAGGAACTGGGGATTGACCCCCGCTTTCACGAGACGCTGGACCTTCACGTGCATGTGCCCGAGGGAGCGATTCCCAAAGACGGCCCGTCGGCGGGAATTGCCATGGCGACGGCCATGATTTCAGCGTTGAGCAATATTCCCGTCCGAGCGCAAATCGCTATGACAGGCGAAATTACCCTGCGGGGTCATGTATTGCCTGTAGGGGGCATCAAGGAAAAAACGCTGGCGGCCCACCGGGTGGGGATTCGGGAAATTATTCTACCCAAGGAGAATGCCCCTGATCTGGAAGACTTGCCGCCTAACGTGCGGCGCAGTTTGCAAATTCATCTGGTGGAGTATCTAGACACAGTGCTGGACTTTGCCTTATCAGACAAGATTGCGAGGGAGAATATTGGCCCCGAAAACTAAACGGCTGACAGCCTCTGCGCTGCGTCCCGACGAGATGCCCCAGGACGGGCAAATAGAACTGGCATTTTTAGGCCGGTCGAATGCTGGAAAGTCCTCCCTGCTGAACCGTCTTGCAGGTGTGCAGATCGCGCACGTGAGCGGCAACCCCGGAAAGACACAGCGCATTCACTTTTATTCGATGGTTAACTGGTATCTGGTGGATCTGCCTGGATACGGCTATGCCAAAGTGCCCAAGAACCTGCGCGAGGAATTTGGTGAAGCGGTCGACGCCTACCTGACCACGCGCCAGCCGCTCATTGGCGGCATTCTCATTCAAGATGTCCGCCGCGGTGTCCAGGAGGAAGAGTATGCCTTGCTGCAGTGGGCGGCCGCCCGGAATCTGTTTTTTATCATCGTGGCGAGTAAAATGGACCGGTTGAACAAATCCGAACAAAAAGAACGGCGGCGCGTGTTAGAGGCCGCTTATGGCCAGATGATCTATCCCATATCCAGCCGTACGGGGGAAGGCATCGACGACGTCAAGGCCGCCATAAGGGGTTTGGGCCTCACTATTTGAGCCAACGGTAAAGCGTCGGGCGCCCAAATCGGATCGAGGGCAGAAGGGGGCCTTGAATCTGGTGCTCCCGATGCATCATGGTCACTAGCAAGGTGATGAATCCTGCGTGGGACACCAGCGCAATGCGGGAATAGTCCTGCTGGTACTGGCGAAGGTGGCGGATAGCCTCATCCCCGCGCCGGCTGGACAGAATTTTTCCTTCAGGCCCCTGATTGCGGAACCAGTTCACGCGAAGGTAGCTCCACCAAATCTCTGCGGGCCACAGGCTTCTCAGGAAGAGGGTGGGCTCATCAGGAAGGCGGATGGGAATTTCCCGGAAAATCGGGTCGACCGTGATGGGAGCCGTGCGTCCGAAAAGCTTGGCTGTGGCGTGGGCCCTGGGCAGATCGGAACAGACCACCAGGTCCGGCACAGGAAACCGCTGGTAGAGACGAGCCAGTCGCGCGGTCTCCACGTCGCTGATAGCAGCCAGGTCATACGATGCCAAAAAACGGTTAAACGAGTCCCGGTCCATAAAAAAGGGGTTGCTGGGCAAGTCAGGCCGACCATGCCGCATAACCCAAAAAGTTTTCTCTGCAAGGGTGTCCATAATTAGAAGCTACCCAATTGGTTGCGTATCGTCAAGGGCTTGGAACAATCTTCAGGCAAAGAGTCCCTCAATTTCAAGGGCAGTGTGGGGCGGCCTAGCCCGCCATTTTAGGCACCCGCACCGCGAGAGAGCCCAGGGAGGGCAAAGGCTGGGGACGGCGGGCGGCAGCGGAATTTTTTGACGGCGTGTTGGCACCGTCACATTCAGGACCTTGGCGACTATGATATTTGTCGAGGGTCACGGACGGAATTTCCATCCCTGCCAGAAGAAAGTCACCGCGAAATTCGCCAGGGACACAGGAGACGAGCTCCCGTCTGTCGAATAGATAATGGAGATCGAGACGAGGTGAGCATATTTATGGTCCTGGTTCCGGGAGAACACTACCGGTGTATTCGCGAATTAACTGTGGAAGATTTGGAACAACTGCAGCGTTGGGATCAAGATGCGGAGATTACGGCGCTCAGCGGAAAAAAATTTGCCAAAGAGGAGGGGAATGAGAGCGGGTGGTGGGAGGGCCTGCTGTCAAGCCGGGTGCGGATGGGATTCGCCATCGTCGCCGGCACCCAGCTCATTGGGGACGTCGAGCTGGAACATATTGGATGGCGTGCCCACCAGGCTGAGCTCCGAATTTCTATCGGAGACAAGTCATACTGGAATCAAGGCATTGGCACGTCAGCGGTGAGAGAAGTGCTGGATTTGGCACACAGGCGTCTGGCTCTGCCCAGATTTCTACCTCGC
>JAKAAS010000204.1 GCA_021802225.1 Bacillota bacterium | reverse complement strand
GACCGTCTAACCCTCCGTCATCTGGGGAGTCGCCATAATAACAAGAGGCGTCCGTTTTGTGTACAAAATGTGGTCCGGTGTTGCAACGCCTCTCTGGGTAAGTTCCTCAATATTGTTTCGACTGACCAGTTGTTTCACCGCATCATCATCATTAAAGAGAACAATTTGTGGGGATTCCGACAAGTAGTGTCGCAGTATAGGACTCAACCGCTGCCGGAGGGTTAGACGGTCCGATTCGGTCCATAGTTGTGCAGGAACTGGAAAGCTTGGAGCCTTGCGCATAAGAAATTCTTCCGCTGCTGAAACATAAGCTATATGACGGTCATAAGCTATTTCTACCGTTTCGCCCCACGTCACTAACCCGTGATTTAACAAAATCAGACCAGTGGCCGTATCGTTCATGGCAAGAGACGCGGCCGCCGTCTTAGCCATGGCGAATCCTGGGCGTATATATGGCACTCGTACGAGTTGTGCACCAAATAACTCTTCGAGTAACGTGTCGGGGTTAGGGGTGTTCACCAAAGCGAGGATGGCGTCTGCATGGGAATGAATTATGGCTTTGGCATCAATATATCCGTGGAGCAGGGTTTCAATCGATGGTCGTGGTCCATTGGGTTCCATCAGACAGTGACTCAGAAACTCCACCATGGACTCGTCGCTCATGGAATCCAGGGAATATGTCTGCCGCATGTCTTCCAATTTCACCCCAGCGAAATCTCGCTCTTCAACGGTAGCCAAATTTGCTCCACTGCCCTTGATGCGAAGGACGTCCACCGTATGCCCAAGGTGGTCTGTTTCTTTCCGCTTAACCGAGGTGTTGCCGCCACCCCACAACACCAAAGAGTCTTCTAGGCCTATCAAATGCGATCCATAAATCAGTTGCGTTAAGGCAGTTGAATTACTCTGTTCTGAACGATTCCATCGATTCTTCATAGTGTAGTCCTCCTTGGATATTCCGCCGGATCTGATTTCTGTCTGTGTAATGCCTTTATCCGCGCTTTGTTGGCAATGAAGTCATTTTTTCTAGACAGTCTTCAAAACTAATTATCCCTGCATCCGAACCAAGTCCGGTCGCTACCAGTGCTGAGGCGGCTGTAGCAAAGCGTGCAGAGGTTTCGAGGTCAAAATCGTGATGAAGGGCTGCAATGAAAGCGGCACTGTAGGCATCGCCGCATCCTGTTGTATCCACGACCGGCACATCATAGGCGGGAATAAGAAAATGTTCATCCGCAGTTGCTATAAAGGATCCGTGATCCCCCATTGTAAATATACACGTGCCAACTCCTCGTTCAAGATAAAAATGAGCCATGTCTTCCAATGCGATAATCCCGGACATACTACGAGCTTCCTCAATGCTAGGAATGAAGTAGTCGATGTAAGGCAGCAATGGCTCCACAAGACCTGCAGTACTCGCAGAAGCGCCGATTAAGTCAAAAGTAACAACACATCCTGCTTTTTTGGCCTCCTTGAGGACTGTTTTGGTTGGTTCGCCATCCATGGCGCGCAGAAGACCTGTTCCTCCCATGTGCAGATACGTGGCATTAAATAAGTCAGGATATACGGATTCCAGTACCGTGAAATAGTCGGAAGCGCCGCGATTGTGTAGCGCTGGCCGTTCGCCGTTAGGACGAATACACAAGATCGTCGAAGAAGTCGGGATCTCATCAATAATTTGCATCAAAGAAGTGTCAATGGCATGACGTTGTAGTGTACGTAAAACAAAGTCGCCCTTTTCGTCGTGTCCCACTGCGCCTACTGCTCGGGTGGTCATTCCAAGTTTCGCGCAGTCCACCGCGGTGCCTCCCGCTGTCCCGGCAACTGTTAACCGTATAGCGTCAATAAATTCCAATGCTCCTCCTGAAGGAATGTGAGTGACAGGAAGGCCGAGAATGTCCAAAACATATAGGCCCATGACCGCAACATCATATTTCACCAGTAGCGCCTCCTTAAGTAAAAAATAACTGGAACAGTCGTGTTATCAGATAATACATTCAAGCCAAATACTTTGCGGTAATACGGGGATTAACTCTTGACACTCTCGTCGATCTTGTTCATTATACATATAACACCAACGAACAGTAAAGAACAATTTATTGCACAGGTGGTGTTCGGAAGGGCGTTGCTATTGGAACATTCCGACTATACTATTCTACCTGAGGAACGTTTAAACAAGATCTACGAAGAACTGAATCGTCATCATGTCGTGAAGGTTGAAGAACTTGCCCAGTTATACGGCACGTCATCCATGACTATTCGGCGTGACCTGGCTGAGTTGGAGCGACGTGGCTTAGTGGTACGAAGTCGGGGAGGCGCGGTTTTAAAGACTGCCACTCTTGTCGATTACAATGTGCACATCCGGCAAGGCAAAAACGTGGCGCAGAAACGCGCGATAGCCCGAGAGGCAATAAAACACGTGCACACCGGCGACACCCTCGCGTTGGATGCCAGCACCACGGTGATAGAACTCGCACGACAAATCGTGAATCTTGCCGAATTAACCGTAGTAACGAATAATTTTTTGGTTGCCAATGTTTTGTTGTCGAGTGCAGTTACGATGTATTTCGTAGGAGGACGGCTCAGAAGAGAGGCGTTCTCAGCCACCGGAGCGATGGCTGAGACGGCCATCAAACAATTTTCCTTTTCGAAGTCCTTTGTGTCGGGGAATGCAGTGGATCTGGTGGCGGGACTCATGGACACTAATCTTGACGAAATGCAGATCAAACGACACATGCTGAGCAATAGTGCGCAACGTTACCTGTTGGTTGACTCCAGCAAACTTATGCATCAGGCAGTGCTCAAAGTGTGGCCGCTTGAGGACTTTGACGTCGTGATCACTGATGATGGCATTTCCGACAAGATACAGACGCGATTTGAGGAAGTAGGGATACATTTAGTCATAGCAGCTACTGCCAATGACGATCAATTGTGAAGACGCACCGGAAAATAGTTTTTCAGCATAAGGAGGGTTTGGTTGTGGGAAAACGAGTTGGGAAAATGGCGCTTCTCGCTGGAATAGCGGCGACAACACTGGGCCTGGCGGGATGCGGCACGAGTACGACGACATCGTCATCGGGTCCTGTTACGCTGTCAATAATGGGCTGGTCTGGGTGGGCGCCGAGCGAAACTGCTGACCAAATGGGGACGACACAGTTTCCGGCGTACGCCAAGAAACACTGGGGCTTGAACGTCAAGGTCAATTATATCCCCACGCCGATTCCGGAAGCCTATCCAAAAGCGACAGCCTCTTTAGCGGCTCATTCATCCGAATACAATCTAATCTGGGCTAAGGCTCAGTGGTTCGGGGCGTGGGTCAAGCCTCATTGGATTATGAAGCTGAACAGTTTAATTGATCAGAGCAAAGATTTGAAAACGGCGGAAGGGAATTTTATAAGCCCTGCGATTCAGACTATGTATCAAAGTTATCCTTACGGTAGCACACAATTATATGGTGCTCCGGCGGAAGGTGATGCATTAATATTTTATATTCGCAAGGACTGGCTGAATAATCCTACGTATCAAGCGGAGTTTTTGAAGGAATATGGATACCCGCTGCCCACCCATTACAGCCAGTGGGAGCATATGCGATGGAGCAAAGCGTTACAGGTCATCAAATTCTTTAATAGGCCAAGCCAAGGAATGTACGGCATAGCGACTGAGTATTCGAAATCATTCGATTATATGTCAGATCAAACGATGTCTCTGATGTGGTCCTCTGGAGGGCAAACGTGGAATCCTCGCACCAACCAGGTTTATGGTATTCTTAATAGTGCGACGAACGACAAGGCGTTGAACTTTTACGTAAACCTCCTAAAGTACTCTCCCCCTGGCGCTGATACGTGGGGCGTGACCCATGTGATTGAGGCAATGAATGCCGGCAAAGTGTTTTCCGCTTTTATTTGGTCCGCGGTGGGGCCCTCCTTATTCACTCCTCAAATGAAGAATGACCTGATGGCCATCCCCATTCCAGGGCGTATGGTCAATGGTAAACTTCTGCAAATTGCCGACGTGGGGGGGCAAACGTGGACCGTCAACAACTTCGATTCCCCAGCCCAAAAACAGGCCGCCGAAGACTTTATCAAATGGTGGTATCTGCCATCAGTGCAGAAAGAATTTGCCATGAAAGGCGGGAATGCAGTCATTAAATCCGTGGTGAATTCCCCGACAGTGCGTGCAGCAGATCCTTGGTATCCTGCTTACGAGTACACCATGACTCCGCAGCACTTGGGCAATGTATGGGAAAACGCTGATTATGCCTCCTTGCTGTTTGAGCAGCAAAAGGCTTGGACTGCGTTAGCGACGGGTGCCATTCATAGTGCCAAACTGGCCAATACGTATGCGGCGTGCAAGCAACAGGGCATTTTATATAGTACGGGATTTTCGAAGACTCCACCTCCCTCAGGATGCGCTAACGTCCACCTGTAATGCGCTGACAGCAGCGGTAGTATGCGGGTGTTAGCACTTGTCAAGATGCTAATCGGTGCTAACCCCCCTTCCTCAACTCTTTTCTTGATAAGGGAGTGACATAGCACAATGAGGATACGAGACTTCAAGGACAACGACAATTGGTTTGGATTGGGTCTTATCGTACCGGTATTGCTGTTTTTCATCGTGTGGAACGTTATCCCATTGCTCTGGATGTTGGGACTAAGTTTTTATAATTACATTATTACGCTGGGGTTACCACCGCGATTTGTTGGTCTTCAAAACTACGGCGCACTGTTAGCCTCGCAGTCTATCTGGCATGATATCGGTAAAACGTTTCTCTTCGTGCTGGTCTCTGTGTTAGTAGAGACTATTATCGGCGCGATTATCGGCTACTTAATTTGGCAACGACCTAAACTTTTCGGACGTCGTTTGGCGTTAACATTACTGTTTGCTCCGATGATAATGGCTCCATTAGCGGTCGGTACCTTTTTCCGGTTGGTGTACGATCCCCTTTATGGCATAGTGCCCTATTATAT
>JAKAAS010000203.1 GCA_021802225.1 Bacillota bacterium | reverse complement strand
CAGAAACACATCAAAGGGCCTGGCTTCATGGTCGAAGAAATCCAATGTGGATTGCCATGCCGATTCCAGAGTCTCATACACTACCGGGAAAAACGGCGCCAACCCCTCCAACACCTCATCCTGAGTCATCCCCCCACACCCTTCCGGCATATTTTAGTCATATTATGACCAACCAGCCACCGACTTGCAACGCCCGGGACGAGCGTTTTGCCGGGAGCAAAGCTCGCGCCAGAGTTATGTTCAGCGTAGCAGTTTGACAGCACATGGGCGTCAGGAACACTATGAGGAAGGAACAGCCCGCACATATTCAGAAAGGAGAAATTCTATTGCAGGAAGGCACGATTGAACAGTTTCTGCGCATTCGCCAGGCTTTTGGGGCGAGGTTCAGCGGTGACGGTGGCCACATCGCCTTTTTAATGAATCTGACAGGCACCGCGCAGGTGTACCGCATTCTCCCCGGCGGCGGATGGCCTGAACTGCTGACGGATTCGGACAATCGGGTGATGGAAGTCTGGGGCATCCCTCACAGTTCCCGCCTCGTCTTTGCGATGGATGAGGGCGGCAATGAAAATGCTCAGCTGTATATGGTTGAGGGGAACGGAAAAGGGATTACAGCCATTACCGACAATTCCCGGGCCATGTACAGCCTCGGCGCCATCAGCGCCGACGGACGCTGGATGGCTATTGCCACCAATGCACGCAACGGTCAGGATTATGACATTTGCCTTCTTGAAACCGGCCAAACGTTCGCCGAGGCTAAAGTTGTGCACAAAACCCAGGGGTGGTGGCGGGCTCTGGACTTTTCCCAAGATAGCCGGCGCCTGCTTGTCGTCACCCATACCGCGAACGTCAACCACGACCTCTATGAGCTTGACCTCGAGACAGGAGCGCTGAATCACCTCACCCCTCATCACGGGAACGCTCAATATCTTTTCGCCCGCTATTGGGGACCGGAAGAAGACATCCTTATGGCTACCGACGAAGGCACCGAATTCCTTGAGTTAGCCCAGTGGCGGCGGAAAAGCCGCAACCTCGAGCATCTGGCATCCGAGAACTGCGATCTCGACTTGCTCGAAGTCGACCGGGCCTCACAGCAATATGCTTATTGCCTGAACCAAGAAGGCTATTCCTCACTGTACATACACCGCAATGGCTCCACCCGCCATATTGCCGGATTGGATGATGGGGTGATTGCCAGCCTGGCCTGGTCACCGGACGGGTCGGGTCTCGCGCTTACCTACCACAGCGCGACCAAAAACCCCAACGTGTACTGTCTCTGGCCGGAAACCTCCAAGCTGGTGGCTCTCACTCATGCTCCCCAGGCGGGCCTAGATTTCAGCCGCTTTATCCGGCCAGAGCTAAGAACGTTCCCATCGTTTGACGGACTGTCCATTCCAGTGTGGCTGTACCGTCCCCAGAAAGCAGAGCGGGTGCCCGTTGTCATCTCCGTGCACGGAGGCCCGGAGTCCCAGGAGCGTCCTGGCTTCAATCCGGTGTTTCAATATCTGTTGGGCCAGGGCTTCGCAATTGCCGCGCCCAATGTGCGGGGCAGTTCCGGCTACGGTAAGAATTATGTCCATCTGGACGATGTCAGGCTGCGGATGAATTCCGTAAGAGATCTGGCTGCTCTAGTGGCATGGATCCAGGGTCAGCCCGGACTCGACAGCAGCCGCACGGCGTTGATGGGGGGATCCTATGGCGGGTTCATGGTCCTCGCTGGCCTGACTAGTTTTCCCGAGCTTTTCGCTGCTGGGGTCGACATCGTCGGCATTGCCAACCTCGAAACTTTTTTGGAAAACACCAGCCCCTACCGCCGCCAGCTGCGGGAAGCCGAATATGGTTCACTGGCAGAGGACCGGGAGTTTTTTCGAGAAATCTCACCGGTCCACCACATCGACCAGATTCAGGCGCCGCTCTTAGTCGTGCATGGACGCAACGACCCGAGAGTGCCGGTAGGCGAAGCAGAGCAAATGGTACAGAAACTTCAGGCCCGGAATCATCCAGTGGAGTACCTCTTGTTCGACGATGAAGGACATGGGGTGGTCAAACTGAAGAACCGCCTCATTCTCTATCCCCAGATCGCTGCCTTTCTGGAACGGCATCTCTCCAATTAGGCATGGTTGGTAGGACAAGGGCGCAGGGATAAGCTCTGCGCCCTTGTCCTACCAACAGGCTCCTCCTCCCCAAGCGTTCCTGTCGGATGAAATCCCGTCACCCTCAGGATCTCGCTTGAGCATTCCGGTTTAGCCCGCGACGCCTCCTTTCAAGGCCGTGCTCCGGTTCCACGCCAAGCAATTTCCCACCGGGTCGAAACCATTGCGCCAGTCGGGTGGCGCCGGCAATTTCCCCGTGTTACCATAAACAAAAAGGGGGTGGAGAAGACAGCATGCGCAAGAGCCTGCACCCTGCTTCTCCGTCCCGCGTCAGCCCGCCTTAATACGCCCTCCAGCACGCGTCTCAACCTAGCACACTGGAGGGATTTGCTATGCGCATCTGGCGCATTCTCACTCTCCCAGCATTTGCCCGCTACTGGACCGGCGACACAGCCGTTCGCCTGGTGGATGAACTGACCGCTGTGGCAATTCTGTGGTATCTCGCTGCCTACGGCCACTCAGCGCGCGAACTGGGATGGTATGCATTTTGGACGGCCGCTCCGGTTTTGGCGGGCGGCCCTCTTATGGCGACACTGTTCCGGAGATTTCCTGTGCGGACGATCATGGTTGGGGACTTTGCCATCCGCTCCCTCAGGTACGGCGTTCTGGCGGTTGCTCTAGCGGCAGCCCGCCCAGGAACTGTGCACTGGATCTGGTTTGATATGGCTGCCGCTGCACAGGCCTTAGTATTCATGGCGACCGCTGCCGGCGGTCCTGCCTTGTGGCCGCAGGTAGTGCCGGGACCCCTACTCAAACACGCCATGCAGGCAGAGCAGATAGGATGGAATATTGCCGCGGTGCTGGGACCGCTCGCTGCTGGTTTAGTGATGCAGCGACTGGGCCTGTGGATAATTCTGGCAACGGCGAGCGCGCTCTTGGCACTGGCTGCATGGAACCTGGCCCAGGTTTCCCTGAGCGCTGGAACAAGAACCCCCGTGGCTCCTCTACGGACTTCCCGGCCTGTAACGGCCCGAGAAGTCTTAAGGATAATGCGGGCGCATCCGCCACTGTGGCAGAGCACAGCCCTATTCTGGTCTCTCAACTTGGTTCAGGGCTTCTTGTGGGTATTGTGGCCCTTGCTTGCCCATGCCTTTTGGAATTCTCCGGGCATGCTTTATACTGCGCTCTTGACCACACAAGCCGTGGGAACCCTCTCGGGCAGTGTGCTTCTCCCCACCGTGGTCAAGCGCCCAAGCCTGCTGCAGCGCATTCTCTTGACAGAATCCCTGGCGGGAATGGCGATGATTCTGGTTCTGCTGGGCCTGCGCCACCCGCAATGGGCATTTATAGCGGTGTTCGTCTCGGCTTGTTTGGGAGGCTCGTCGCCATTTTTGGCCATGCAAATACGATTTCACGCCACCACTGCAGACGAGCGGCCCGTAGTGATGACGTATATCCGCACAGCCCTGCAAACTGCCGGTCCTTTAGGCGGCCTTCTGGCTGGTTTTGCTTGGCATTCGCAGCGGGCCGGGATATTAGTGTCGGGAGCTGCACTCACCCTGACTCTTCCGCCTCTGATCGGTGCCATGCTTGCCGTGCGCCGCCCCCTGGCGCCACCGCCCGCCGCCGACCGTTTTTAGACCAATCGAGAGAAGGTGGGGACGCCGCATTCTTGGCGCCCTCACCTTCTCTCACTCTCTATCCGACACTCTTAGTGGCTGCCATCACCCTTTCGAATGAAATAGGCGTCCTGTCACCAACCCCACTACCGTGCCTGTCAGGACAATCACAAAGAACAGGAACATCATCACGATGAAGGCATCACTCCAGTCAGCCAGCCAGCCAATGTGCCCTGCCGCTGCCAGTTGGCGCGAATCCAGCACATAAGCGCTGATGGGGAAAACAAACGCCCACCAAGATAAGGTAAAATGCAGCTGTCCCATGAACCACACGCGCAAAGTCATGACGAGCCCCAAAAGAAAACTCCATCCGGCCAGTCCCCACAAACTGAATGCCAGCAGGAGGGAAAAAGAAGTCGGCGCCATAAGACCGACCCGCTCGCTGCTCGCGGCAATACCCCACACGCCAAGACTTAACACCGCCGCTGCACCCAACAGCAGCCACGAAGTCGGTGTCACCGCGGAAGGCGGCTGCGGAGCGCTAAAATACCTGCTGAAGAGAAACGACGTCAGAAAGATGAAGAGAAAGAGCCCCATGCCAAAGTACGCAATATCGACGACATTGACAAATCGCGCCCACCCCAGCGAGTGTTTGAATTCTTCCGACACGACCACGTTGCCCAACAGCGGAAATAGCGCATTGGCTACGGATCCCATAAGCCAGGCGAAACTCACCTGCGCAGGATTGCTCTGCCCCTGACGCATCAGAGCATCGGTAATAATGATGCTGAACAGCAACCCGATTCCCACGCTGAGGAGCCACATCACGTTGATGATGGGATACAGCACAGCAGGCCCAAATTCTGCACCCACCAAAGACCAATTCAGCCCCATGATGGTCATGGAGATGGGAATCAGCCCGAAAAAGTGGCTCAGCGCAGGATGCGTCAGTTCCGCCCACATCCTATCAGGGCTCACAAACCAGCGGGTCAGCCAGATGGCAATCAAAATGGCAAAAATACTGGAGTTAATCCAGACACCGGTCTCGATCCACCCCGTCATGACCCCTTTGGTGCCCCACACCCTGGCCACAACATCCAGCATCCCGCCCCATCCCATCACGATGACAAACCAATTCGACGTGAACGCGCTTAAAATGGTCGAAGAGCGCTGCGGCTGTTCTTGAACATTCCCCGGCAATGCCGTCATGACAATCCCTTCCCCTTCTATCCCGTAGGCGTCTGAAGCAAAAGCCCTCTCTTTAGACCATTTCTTA
>JAKAAS010000202.1 GCA_021802225.1 Bacillota bacterium | reverse complement strand
TCGGACCTGGTTACCCTAAACACGAGCTAAGTTTTTGGAGTCTCTCTGGTTCACCGTTTTCCATGGTCGAGATGTCCCCCGGGTGCTGACACGATTGCGGATTCATGCTCTCTCTTCTCCTCTTCTTACCAAGAATTGACTGATATCCGACGGTTAAGACCGGGGATATCAGGGGTTGCGGTAGGCCAGTGTTTTAACTCATATTTCGGTGCGCCAAGATAAGCTGATCGTTTCGAGCCGGTGCAATTCCGGCCTCCGTAAGGACTAGCCCTCCACGGAGAATCGAGTTTTGAGTGAGAGGTCGCGGGGCCTGCCACTAAGCGCAAGATAATCGGGAGCCGAATGCGATAATTCCGCACCCTGGCAAGCCATGGCTGTAACAATTTGTAAATTTTTCGCTATAAGCTAGGTTGCAAACTACCTCTCTGTGCAATAGGATGGCGATAAGATAGAATTGTGAAGTTTGGGCAAAAATGAGATGAGAGGGGAAGAAACATGGAAGACGATGGGAATCGCACATTACCCTGGGAGTTGCGAGTACAGTACCATTTTTTAGAGTCTTTACCCTATCAAGATGAGACCAACGGTTTACACTTCACAGTCCAGGCTTATGATGAATCGGTCTTAGTAATTAGTTTCCCCGATCTTGCTCCCCCATTACACGGACAACCCAAACTATTGTTTCTCATTATGAGTGATCGCCGTTGGATGCAGCCGATAGATTCTTATGCCATCGCGCAGGAGAATGACTCCATTCGGATGCTCATTCGGGAAAATATCGCACAGTACCGCCAAAAAATTCTCCAACAAGGGCAACCTTTTCTATTCGGATTATGTTAAACACAGGAAGCGGTTCCGCGTACAAGGAGCCGCTTCCTGTGTTATCCTCCACTAACCCATCCGTTCGTCGCCAATCCCTGATTAAACCAACTAGGAAATTGTGCTTTGTGATTGGGGCCTGCGGTCGTATAGTCCCCCGCATATGGAAAAGCCGTATTTACTGTCCAGTGCCTTTTATTAGTGTTTATGCGCACTTGCACCTTAACCCATTGATTAGGATTATTTTTATTCCACCAAAGATCACTATAGTAAATTAGTGGGTACGTAAATGACGGGTTACCATCCACAGCGGTGGCTTTAATGACCCAGTCGTATTGTGGATCTAGACCGTGCAACTGATTAATGTGCCAAAACCCGTAACTACATGTGCCTTCGTAGAGGTAGACTTCCCCCAAATAATTCCAATCATACCATTGCATCAACACCGTTGACGCCGGAATTGTCGGTCATGCATTGCAAACCCCATCACTAGCGAACGCGTGTCCAGGTAACAGGCCCAATACAAGGATAAGTGTAAATACAGTACTTAATAAATAGTTACGCAGGTGCTGCCATGTTTTGATGGCCATTTACCCGTCTCCCTTCGAATGGAAAATCGGCAATCACCCCTTTGGGGTATCATTGTCCTGGCAATCTTGGCTTGGGTTGTTAAGTGGTTTTGTCATCGTAATAGTCTTAGATTATCATAAAGTACTAAATCATACGGACTATCAGGCGATGTTTTCGTAGCATTATTTCTCGTCCTCATTTACCATATTGCGACAATAGTGTCTCTACAGCATGGTCGTCGTTTCACTGTACCACAGGACACGAACTTAACCGGTCGAAGGGAATTTGGACGGGATGCATCGCCGCTTGCGAGAGGGATCGGAGAGTGTTTCCGGGATACCTGTTGTTCTGCTATTGGCTGAACGATTAGGAGTGAACCCAACCGCGAAACTTTCCTAGTGCGTTAAACAAATTTTCCTGGACAAAAGAAATGCCATATATCGTGGATCGCAAAGATGAGGTACACGCGTTCCATTCTGAGCAAAGGATGCCACACAATACCAACCAGTACGGGATGCACTTCGCTGCTTGGCAGCAGGAAGGTTTTCTTTATACGAGGGGGTGATGCCATCGACGGAGAATGCAGGCCGCAGTGTGGTCATACGTGGTCGAAATGGCTGGTGGGGATGGACCCGTTTCTCTCGACCTACGCTGCTTTCAAACGTGTAGGCTCTTAATGACGGTAGACGAACTCTGTCGACAAAAAGGGCCCTGAATCGGGCCCTCACTACCAGGTGCTTCCCACGCGACAGCGCAAATGCGGGACCTATCCGTGGTCTAAAGCCGGGCAACCAAACCTCCCACGGTCTAGCGATGAAAGTACCATGATACTGTCTTCTGGATTTTTTGCGCGGCCTGTTTGGGAGTTAACTTGTGCTCTAATAAGGGCAACATGTACGTTAATTCCGCCGTAAAGATGCCTTTGTCCGTGTTAAGGCTTTTAGAATTTTTCGATTTCACGCTGGCCGCGCTCACGGGCGGCGTGTCCATCGCACTACGAATGCCAAAAATCGGATTGATGGGTCGAGTTTGAAACCAATGATACGCTTTTACGGATAAGGGATATTTTGCGGGAATATGCACACCTTTGACAGCGGAAATTTCCCCCGCAATATCCGAAAAGTCTTGGCCAAAGGCCCGCGTTGATGCATACTGCAGGATCTTTTTTGATGCCCGGGCGGCCGCCGCATTGGTAATATGGCTGTTTATGGCGAGATCGGCATCCTCATACCAATCAATGCGCCGATGCTGGCTGGGGTTAGCAGGAGGCACCAAAAACATCCCCAACTGCAGATGAGGATTATATTGCAACATGGTGGGCACATCAAACGTTCCGTCAAAAATCATCCCCGCTTTGCCTGTTGCCAGCGCTACTTGCTGTTCGTTATCGGCTGATCCTACGGCTTGAAAGTTGGGCTCCATGTAATGGGCCAACGTCTGGTAATGGGCAAGGGCGTTCACATAGGGCGCCGACTGAAATGTGGCCTGGCGACTAACCAGTTTTTGTGTGAAGTGATTTCCCATCATTGTGGCCCCTACTTCATCAAAGTTCAGTGCCAACATCCATCCTTGCAAACCCATGGAGTAAATGGGCGTAATTCCGTGACTCTTGAGGACGGTGCAAATATGAATCAACTGCGTCCAAGTGCGCGGCACGGATAAGCCATAACGTTTAAACATGGCCTTATTATAAAATATGCCCATCGTTTCCACGTCCAGAGGTACCCCGTAATATTGTCCCCGGTAGGTGACGGACGGGAGCGTCGCTGGGTTGATTGCGGAGAAGTTCACCACCTTGTTGAGCGGTTGAATCATGCCGGCGGCGGCGTAGTCCATGGTTCCGATCCCAGCACGCCCGTAGAAAATGTCGGGGCCTTGACCCCCATCCATCGCCGTTTGCAGCACGGAATCATAACTGGTGGGATTAATGGCACGGAACTGGATACGAATATTAGCTCCTTTTTTGTTGAGCGCGTTCTGCACGGTTTTCCACATTCCGGCGTCTTGCGAACGCCATGTCCAAATCGTTACGGTCGTAGGGCCCTGAGCCGAGCTCGACCCACAACCCGCTAACCCCGACGTTAACCCGAGGGCACTTGCCCAAACCATCCATTTTCGTATGTTGTTCACGGGAATTGCCTCCTAAAATATTGTTAGTGTTGATAGATAGCGAGTTTTGCGCATTCAGACCAGCTACCGGTGTCACAATTTGATGGCTCCGGCCATCATGTTGCGGATAAATTGTCGCGATACGAGGACAAACGCTGCCATCGTCGGCAATGTCACGATGACCAAGGCTGGGAGCAACAAGTTCCACTGCGTAGCATATTGACCGACGAAAGACATGACTCCGACCGCGACTGTCATACGGGACGGATTGGTGAGTAAAATCAGCGGGAAGAAAAAATTGTTCCAAGCGGCAATGAAGTTTAAAATCGCGACCACGGATAACGAGGGCCGAACAAGCGGCAACACCACATGCCAATAAATTTGCCAGTGATGGGCGCCGTCCACTAATGCCGCTTCTTCCAAGTCTCGTGGAACATTGCGAATGAAATTGACTAACAAAAACACGCTAAAAGACAACCCACTGGCAATATAGACGATGGTGACGGACGTTAGGTGGTCGAGTAGGTTCAGTTGCCGCATGAGAATGAACAACGGCACAGCAATCATTTGAATGGGCAGGGCCAATCCAGCTAAAAACAACAGGTAGATGAATTGGTTCCCACGAAACCGAAACCGGGCAATGCCATAGGCCGCCATAGAAGACAGAAACGTGATCGCGGTGACTGAGACGATCGCGACAATGGCCGTGTTCACCAAGTAGGTTAACAAATTTCCTTCTTGCCACGCTTGGCTATAGTTTGCGAGGTGCCAATGGGTCGGCCAACTGAGCGGGTGTCCTACGATGCCGCCTAAACTCTTGAAGGACAAGAGAATCATATTGGCCAGGGGAACAATAATGACCACAGCATACAGAATCAAGACACCATACACAATGATGGATCGCCGCACAATTCCACCCCTCCCTAATATTCGATGACGGACCGTTTTTGCAAATACACAAATACGGTGGAGGCTACCATCACTAACCCAAAACCCAGTACAGCCAACGCGGCCGCCAGCCCCATATTTTGGGCGGTGGTGCCAAACCCACCGAACGCGGTACGATAAAACAGTGTTCCGAGGACGTCGGTCGCATAATTTGGTCCCGCTTGCGTTCCTTCCATGATATAAATGAGGTCGAAGGTACCAAAGCTCCCCACGAAATTGAGCGTCATGATGGTATAGATGGTCGGACGAATGAGAGGAAGAGTGACGGAGAAGAAAGTGCGGATCGGCCCTGCTCCATCGATTGTCGCGGCATCTTGCAATTCTTTGGGTATATCCATTAATGACGCCAAAAACACCAGGATGGGAAATCCCATTCCGGCCCACGCCGTGATCACCGCAATGGTCGGCAGAGCCAGCGATTGCGATCCCAAGAACGGTAATTCCAAGGCCCGGAGATGAAGCTGAGATCCGACGGTGGCAATCACTCCATAGTTCGGTTCCAAGTAAATAGCCCACAAATAGGCCACCACGACGGGCGGGATGAC
>JAKAAS010000201.1 GCA_021802225.1 Bacillota bacterium | reverse complement strand
GTTGGATCAAACACTATTTAAGGAGTGTATGGCGGGAAAACCTGAACACTTTGACAACTGGATAGAATCTGCCAATACGGTAGGGGCAGTAGTCGTGGTAGAAGGAATCGAAGATCGGGCCTGGCTAGAAAAATTATCTGTCCGCCCTTTTCATGCGTTACATGGATATGCTTGGGGACAGGCTGCTTCCGCCAGCTATTGGAATACCGGAACCTTGGCTCACGTCAATCCTTTTCCCGCCATATCGCCGACCTTGACTCCTCAAAAGATCCCTGCAGACCGCCAAGAGACGATCAGACATCATTCTCCTTGGTCGACATGGGGTGAATCGTTATGGTTATGGCACCTGCAACTCAGGGCGGAACAAATCCTGTCACCCTTGCGTATGGTCATCGTAGCTACCAGTACCCTCATTTGGGTTATTTCCACCCATCCTCCCCAGACAATGGAAAGAATCTCATGGCTGGTACTCATTGCCGGATGGATTTTGGGCGGGCTTGACTTGATCGACGTGTATTATGGTTTATGGAAAAAATTTTCACCGGCTCCTTACATCGCCACCCTGATCGACTTGCTATTGATTTTTGGCTGGACCTTTACTATCGGTGGTCAGGAAAGCCCCTTTCTTCCCTTAATTTTTGTCGGAATTTTGATGGCAATGATGCGTTTGCCTTTGCCTCCTGCCGTGACGGTGGCGGCAATTTATTCGAGCACATATGCCTGGTTGATGGGCCCCAACTACGTAATGCTAGGGATCTACATTTTCATTTTGGGGTTGGCTCTGGGATTATGGAAATCAGTCTTTGATCAAGATCGGTTAATGGGCCTGCGCGATAACTTGATCGGCGTTTATGGTCGAGAATATGGCGTTTTTCAACTCGAACAATTACTAAAAAGACCGCAAGGGAACATTGTTCTCTTGTTAATCGACCTGGACTTTTTCAAAAATATTAATGATCGGTACGGTCATTTAGTTGGCGATGCATTATTACAGAAATTTGTTACCCTGGTGAACAGTCTTAAACGACCTCCCGATTCTCTGGTTCGCTACGGCGGCGATGAGTTTCTTTTGATTTGTCCTGATCTCCCTGCGAATGAAGCCCTAAGCCAGGCTCACTCCATCCGTTTGGCCTTTCTGGCCTCCGATAACGTGGTGGAAAAGGACAGGGATTACCTGTGGATGAGTGTCAGTGCAGATTTGGCTCAAAAAGACTCCGCATCCTCCATAACAGTCGACACCCTGTTTAAGTACCAAGCGAAGCTCCGACGAAATAGAGTGGTGTACTCAGACATGTTTTCCATGGCCCTGAGACATGAAGAATTCAGGACAGAAAAATGACGCCCGTACTAAGAACTTTGGACAGAATTCCCAAAGTCTGGGGGGTTTCGTCTTTCTTCTTGGTATTTTTGCTGAGCGCAGCCTTTGGAGCATATAGCGTTAGCCGTACCGCGGGAACAGTTCAGCTAACCTCTTCCCAACCCCCTAATCCCCCCCGCTATCCCCCCTCCCTAAAGTCTATGCTGCTGAATGTTAGAGGAGAGCGGGTGGTTTTGCAAAAAGGAAGCCAGGGCTCAGTAATCTTAACCATGGCTCCATGGTGCCGTTTTTGTGGTTATGAGGACCGCTGGGTACTCCCGCATATTGCACAAGCTTATCCGTCTGTGGCCATCGACGTGGTCGACGTATCCTATATGGGCGGAATAGCTTCCCCGGGTCCGGAATATCCGCCTTTTCACGGTGCGGATGGACAAAAAACCAAGACTCTTCCCGAAGGCAAAGTTCTCTCGATAATGCGACAATACATTCGGCAGTTACACCTCTCACAAACCGCTTTAAATTTCTACGTTGTTGCGCCCCACCAAACGGTCGCCGAGGCAACCTCGATCGTTCCTCAATGGTACGTTTTTAACTCTCAGGGTGTGCTCGTGGCCCATTACCGAGGAGCCCTGACGTTACAGCAAGCAAGTCCTTGGATCTACGCGTTATTAAAACCATAGACAGGAGGAACCAAAAATGCCGCTGATTCGAACTTTTCTTTTGACGGCAGGGGTGCTGATTGGAGGATATTTGGCCGCAGCCCACTGGCTGAGTTTCGGCGTGGTATGCCCTGGGGCCACGGACGTCTCCTGGATCAACTGTAATTTCACTATTAATTCCCCCGGCAGTACCTTGCTGGGAATACCGCTGGGTTTCTGGGGCAGTCTATGGTGTCTTGGTTCGTATGGGATGTCCAAATTCCCGGGCAAGATCCTATGGATACTAGGGGGTATGGCGGGGACGGGTTGGGCGATAGGACACGAGCTGTACTGGGAGAGTTGGTGCGTATGGTGTACAGTATTGCAATTGATTATCATGACGACTTCCCTCATGACCTGGGCTCAACCGAAATTTTCTATTGGCGGACCAGTCCCAAGCCGGCACGAGTTCCTAAGGAAATAACTGTTCCGGCATAGATTCCCTGATTTCTTTAGTCCCGGATCAATGGATAAGCGTGCATAACATTTCATACATGATCGGTTAACTCAGATGACAGGGAATGGACCTTAAAATCGCTAGGGTTATACGGGCTAACGTGGTCTATAACGTGCCCAAACCGCCGCATTTTTGCCTTTTACTCCCCCTGGCCGCGTCCAACCTGAGTTATCAGATAACATTTTAGGGAACGGTTCACATTCTCATAGACCTGCGTAAAATTTCCAAATCCTCCGCGCGAGCCGCCGCATTCTTTCCCGGTGTCTCAAGAATCAACGGCCAACTGTGTAAATCCGCTGTGGCAATGATACCCTGTAACGCCTCTGAACCTAAATACCCTGTTAACAATGCCGCATGCTGGTCACGACGAGAACCAACAGCAAACATAGAGTCATTCAAATGAACTCCTTTGACCCGAGCTAATCCGATATACTCACCAATTAGGCCACAAAGACGATTCCAATCGTCAGCAGTGGTCAGTGGGTAGCCCCACGCCATGGCATGGGCGGTATCCAACATAAGCCCGACCCGTGACGTCTTGCCCACAGCATTGAACACTCGTGCCAAATCTTCGAAGCCGGAACCGACTTCCTTGCCTTGCCCCGCCGTATTTTCGATAAGCACCCGGCCCCGAGTGGACAACAGAGATACTACGGTATCAGCAAATGCATCCAACGCCTCTTCGGGGCCGGATCCAGTTTGTTGATGGCCCGGGTGCACTACTAAAAAGTCACCCGCTAAATGTCGCACCCGCCTCATTTCATCCCCCAACACCTGGCAGGCTTTGGCATGCATCGCGTCATCGGTGGCTGCCGGATTGACAAAATATGGTGCATGAACAAAAAGCGGCCGGATATGTGCTCCGGCCAACCACTCTGCCATCTGTTTCGACTGCGGCAGGCCACGACTTTGGCCCCCCACCGGACTGCGACTAAATATTTGCAGGCATTCGAGACCCGTCTGCTTTGCTTCTGTCAGTGTCAGTTGCATTCCTCCGGCTACCGAAACTTGAGCCCCAATACGAATCACCGGGTATCTCGCCGTGGTCCGTTGTTGTCACGGTACGGGCGTCGGGGGCCACCCGGTCGTGTCTGATTTGGTGGCGAATGGTGCACATCATTGCCTTTGGTGCCGACAACCATGCCTTCAGGTACAGGAACTACCTCTTTATGCGACAAATTGACACGTCCCGCGTGATCGATTTCGACGACTTTGACCTTAATGACATCGCCGACTTTGACCGCGTCCTCCACCTTGTTAATTCGCTGATGAGCCAATTGGGAAATGTGCACTAAGCCTTCTTTGCCAGGCAACACTTCGACAAATGCTCCAAAATTCATTAAACGGGTCACTCTTCCCTCGTAGATCTGGCCTACTTCTACAGTACGCACCAAATCTTCGATCATTTGTACCGCCTTTTGCGCTACCTCTTGATTGATCGCCGCGATGTAGATGGTACCATCATCTTGAATGTCAATGTCGACCTTTTTGTCTCCAACCCTAGTGGCGTCGATAATTCTGTTGATGGTTTTGCCGCCTGGCCCTATCACCTCACGGATTTTTTCTGGATCAATAGTGATAGTGATGATACGCGGTGCATGAGTCGACAAATGCTCGCGAGGGCCGGGCAATACAGCCAACATCTCAGTTAAGATGAAAAGTCTGGCTTGGCGAGCCTGTTCCAAGGCTTTGGCTAAGATTTCACGGTCCAGACCATGAATCTTAATGTCCATTTGAATCGCAGTAATGCCGTCTTTGGTTCCGGCCACTTTGAAGTCCATGTCGCCCAACGCATCCTCCAAACCTTGGATATCCGTCAAAATGGCAACACCCGCCTCGTCCTTCACCAATCCCATAGCGATGCCTGCCACGGGCGCCTTTATCGGCACTCCGCCGTCCATCAACGCCAAGGTACTGCCACACACCGATGCCATCGAGGAGGATCCATTAGACTCCAAAATATCCGACACTAGGCGTAGCGCATAAGGAAACTCTGATTCCTGAGGAATCACGGGCTCCAAGGCTCGTCCTGCCAATGCACCATGACCAATAGCACGCCGATTCGGCCCGCGCATAGGTCCAGCTTCTCCTGTGGCAAACGGAGGAAAATTATAGTGATGCATGTAGCGCTTGGATTCGGTTTCCCCAATGCCATCTATCATCTGCTGATCCGACAAAGGTCCAAGCGTCATTGCGGTTAACGCTTGGGTCTGTCCGCGCGTGAATAAGCCCGTGCCATGAACCCTTGGCAAGACGCCCACCTCAATATGAAGCGGCCGAATTTCGGTTAATCCACGGCCATCAGGCCGTATACCTTCCTGAATAATCGCACGACGCACGACTTTTTTCAGCACATTTTTCAACAGGCTGGCAATCATCGAGCCCTGGTCCGGATATTCTTCGATTAACTCTCCGGTAACATCCTGGTTTACCGCCGCAATTTGCGCTTCGCGCTCTAGTTTGTCGACCGTACGCACTGCCTCCATCAAACGAGCTTCGGCTTTGCCTTCCACTAACGCGACG
>JAKAAS010000200.1 GCA_021802225.1 Bacillota bacterium | reverse complement strand
CCTGCGCCCCAGTTAAAAAGGCTGGCCACAAGCGCCGCAGCCTTATCATAATGCCCGCCGCCTCTACTATTGTACAGAATTATCTGCCGACGCAATAGGCCGCTTGCCCAACTTCCGCTCAATGGTTCCGTCTGCCCGCACAGCTGTACACCAAGACGCGACGGAAACGCGCAGGAGGCCTGTCAACTCCAGTGATCAAAGAAATCCTCGATCACCCCAGTGATCTCGGGGTGGGAAAAGTGGACAAAGTGCCCGCCCGGCACCTCATACAGCAGCACTGGCAGTCCCAGCTCATCGATCGCCGTCAAGGGCGGGCGATTCGTCATAGCCTCCGGCACGACGAGCAATGTGGGCGGTTTGAGGCGGCTGAACGCCTGAACCGGGTTGGCCCGGTACAGCGCCATCAAATAAGAAACACCGGCAGGAGTGACCATGACCTCCCGCATGGCCGCATAAAAAGCCTCGCGGAGCAGGGGGCTCACCACAAGATTTTCGTCGTGAACAAATGCCTGAAATTGTCTCTCCATGCCCTCCGGGCTGACATCGCGCGGTTCGGACCGTTCAGCCATGCGCGTTACCCACTCCACGCCCCCTTTGTGCGCGACGAGACTCAACAGCGGGGTCAAATAGCGCAGCGGCTTGGAAATAACTGAGGGAAATCTGGGAATTTTCTGGTATCCGGCGTCCAGCAGCACCAATTGGTGGACTCTTTCCGGAAAACAGTCCGCAAATGCCAGCGCGGTGAGGCCGCCAGCCGAGTGTCCAATCACACGGACAGTGGAAAATCCCTGACCGTCACAGTACCCTTTCACCCATCGGGCTATTTGGTCCCAGTCCGCTTCCCGGGGCAGCGGGGCGCTGCGGCCCAGTCCGGGAAGATCGAGGGAGTGCACAGCATAACGTTCTTGGAGTGCTAGAAGCGGCCAGACGGACTCTGCCGTCCAGCCCATTCCCGGAAGAAAAATTACGGGACTGCCTGTTCCCTCGACCTGTGCAAAGACTTCTATGAGGATCCCTCTTCCCTTCACCCGTTAGCTGCATCCCACGGCGGGACGAACACCAAGGCCTGCCAGTCCACGCGCCATGGGTCGGCGCCAGTTGTCTCGTGTGATCCTAATGGATCCCCAGTACTGACCGATAGAGAAAATTGCATGATACCACACTCTTTAACCTGACGCTCCAGCCCATAGCATTACATAATAACAATTCTTGGCAGGAAACCCAAGCGCCGGCGGCCACCTCCGGCATGGAAAGGGCCGCGTCAGCGGGATAGGAGATGGGACGCGGCGGAACTCCAATTGGGCCGGGGTGTACGGCAGATTACGCCCAGCCGGCCTACCAGCGGTTGCCGGAAAATTGCGATGTCCCGATGAAGACGGAAGACGCCAGGGAGAAACTGGCTGGCTCCGCTGAGCGCCGGGCAGTCGCAGAATTTTAAAGCGCTCCCCACTGTGATAGGCACATGGCGGTGCCCATCACAGCGGGGAGCGCATGGTACTCCCTGTACTGGCATTAATAGTGCTGCGGTCTAACGGGTCCTAATCGGGCCTCTCTTCACTCTGCGCAAATTCGTAGCCATAACGGCCCTTCACGCACAGCATGCCGTGGGTGACCGGATGATCTGCCGGGGATGTCACCTTGACGATCCGGTTGTCCATCACGTGCAGGTCCAATTCACATCCCACCCCGCAGTAAGAACAGACCGTTTCAGTCTGGGTGATTTGGCTCTCATCCCACTGTCCCTGGCTCCGCAAATCCCATTCGGTCTTCCCGATCAGCGCGCCCGTTGGACACACGGCCACACAGTTGCCGCAGTACACACAGTCCGACTCAGGCAGGTCGCGCCCGAATCCGGCATCAATATGCGCTCCAAATCCGCGGCCGGCTACGGCAATGGCAAAGGTGTTCTGCGCGTCATCCCCGCAGGCTTCCACACAGCGGTAGCATAAGATGCATTTGGATAAATCACGGATGTAGAGATTATTGTCCTCACGCACAGGCTGCTGCCACGTCGCGCCGCCGCCAAAGCGGTCTGGATTGGCGCCCGACGTCTCCGCCAGACTGAGCAGGTCCGGCGCCAGCGAGGCATCCGAGGTGGACAGCAAAAGTTCGGCGACTACCTTCCGGGCATTCAGCACGCGCTCACTGGCCGTCTGCACCTCCATGCCATCTTCTGCCAGCCGGGAGCATGACGCGACGAGAGTGCGCGATCCCTTGACTTCTACCACGCAGGCCCGGCAGGCATTGGCGGGAGTCAGATTCTCGTGCCAGCACAATGTGGGCACGGCGTGGTTCGCCTCATCACAGGCGGCGCGCAAGGTGGTGCCCTGAGCCACAGTAACCGGCTGGCCGTCTATCTGCAGGGTTACGGAATTCCCCATTGTCAATTCGTTCCCCTTTCTGGATTAAGCGTCCTGCCTCAGCCCAGGCCGGTCCAAAATCGACAAAAGCGCCAGGGGCGCTGTCTGGCCCAGACCACAGATGGACGCATCGCGCATAGCCTGCCCCAGTTCCCGCAAGTCCTCGGTTCTGGTCCACAAGCCGCCTTTTTCAGCAATCTCCCAAATCCTCTGCGTGCCGATGCGGCAGGGCACGCACTGGCCGCAGGATTCATCGGCAAAGAAGCGGGCGAGCTTGGTCAAGACCCACTGCAAATCCACCGTATCATCGAAGACCATAACTGCCCCCGACCCGATGCTGGCGCCGAAAGCGCCCAAAGACGCGTAATCCAGCTGGCTCTGAGCAACTTCGTCGGGAGACAGAAAGGTCCCGGCTGCCCCGCCTAGCAGGACAGCGCGCAGCCGTCCTGTTCCTGCCACCCCGCCCCCTAAGTCCGGAGCGTTCAAAATGTCTGCCAGCGCCATTCCAAACGGCACCTCGTACACGCCGGGACGCTGGATGTGGCCGCTTAACGCGACCAGTTTGGTCCCCGCAGTGGCTTTCGTGCCATACTCCGCAAACCACTGGGCATCATGGGCGAATAAGATGGCCACATTGGCCAGCGTCTCGACATTCTGTATAAGCGTCGGCGACCCCCACAGCCCTTTGTTGGTGGGAAAAGGGGGCTTCACCCGCGGCTCGGGACGTTTGCCCTCGATACTGTTGAACAGGGCTGTTTCTTCCCCAGCGATATAAGCCCCCGCTCCCCGGCGAATCTCCACATCGATGCGGCCCGGCCCCACCCAACCCAACTGCGTTAGGGTGTCGATGGCTTTCGCCAGCATCTGCTCCACTTCCCGGTATTCCCCGCGGATATAGCAAAAAGCCTTGCGCGCCCCGACCGCATGGGCCGCAATCAGCAACCCCACGAGGGCGCCCAGGGGGTCTTCTTCGAGCAGCACCCGGTCTTTAAACGTGCCCAGTTCGCTCTCATCCGCGTTCATCACCACGTACTTGGTCTGCCCCTCGGCCTTATTCACACTCGACCACTTCAGACCGGTCGGGAATGCCGCCCCGCCCCGGCCTTTGATGCCGCTTGCCGTCACCTCGTCGATAATGGCCTGGGAGCTCATCGCCCACGCTTTCGTCAGGGCCTGGTCGAATCCGCGCTCTGCCAGCCTCTCAGGGGATGAAGGTCCTGAGGCGGATTGCAGGTCCGGAAGAAGCCGGCGCACTTCATTCATGACCCACCGCCTTCACCGCAGCCCGGACCGACTCTGGCGTCGCGCGGCGCATCACCTGCGATCCAATCCACGCCGCCGGAGCATGGTCACACTGCCCCAGACAGGCGGACTCGCGCACCGCCACCGGACTTCCCAAAGCGGCCTCCTCTGCGGCCTCTTGCAGGCTCCCGGCTCCTTGCAGGGCGCACATCACATCGGTGCAGATATGCACCGGCACCTTTCCTGGCGCATTGTCGAACAGCGTGTAAAACGACGCGACCCCGTAAACCTCCGCGTAAGGAATGTTCAGATTCTGGGACACGGCGTCAATGACCCCCGGGGTGAGCTCCTGATACCGGTCCACCACCCGCCACAGCGCCGGCAAAAGCTGAGACCGGTCCCGCGGCATTCCCTGAAGCAGCGCCGCGACCTCCGTAGTGATCGCTAAATCTTGAGTGTCCACCCGTCACCCTCTTTTCTGTTTCTGACCCTTACAGGCCTTCTGCCCGCGAATCTTGCAGACGTTCCAAGCGCACGGCGGCGGCCTTGAATTCCGCCGTGCCCGACCTCGGGTCGGTTGCGTCAATCGTCAGGCTGTTGGTCATCACCTCGTCGGGAAAGTGGAAAGTCATAAACACCGTGCCGGACATGACCGCGTCCGAATAGTAGGCCGGAACCTCCACCCGCCCGCGCCGGGAAATCACGGCAATCACTTCCCCATCTTCCATACCGAGCGCCTTGGCATCCTCAGCCCGGATTTCCATCCACTCGCCAATTTTATGGGGGTGGTCATAGACATTCGACTGCACTCCTGTATTGAAGAATGCCAATCTCCGGCCTGTCGTCAGCAAAAACGGATAGTCGGGAGTGGGCAGTTCCACCGGCGGCGACCACTCCACGGGGGTAAAGGCCGCTTTGTCCGCCACTTCGGGTGCCCACAGCCGTTCGTGGAGCACTTTGCTGCCCGGGTGCCCCATCTCCGGCACTGGCCACTGCAGGCCGTTCTCGTGTTCTAAGCGCTCATAGGTCATCCCCAAAAAATTGGTTGTCAGCTGACGCATTTCGTCAAAGACCTCTTGGGCTCCTTGCACTGGCCAGGGATATCCCATCGCCCGCGCTAAAGACGCCACAATCCACAAGTCGTCCTGCGCGTCTCCCGGAGCCTTGCGCGCGGGTTTGACACGCTGCACGCGCCGCTCACTGTTGGTGTAAGTGCCTTCACTTTCGGCAAAGGACACCCGGGCGGGAAAGACCACATCGGCCATTTCTCCAGTGGCTGTCAAAAAGATATCCTGCACCACCAGGGCGTCGAGCTTGCTGAACAAGCGGCGCATATAGTCACTGTCGGCTTCCGACTGAATAGGATTTTCACCAATTACATACAGTCCACGCATCTTGTCGTGGTC